>NZ_JABWQS010000013.1:0-126715 GCF_014268545.1 Pseudomonas sp. SWRI81 | reverse complement strand
GATGAACCGCTATCGCGAGCAGGCTCACTCCTACAAAGAGCGGGCTGCGCTGTCAGCGCATGAAATGGATTTTTCCGCTGTCGTCATTGCCCACGTAGATCCCGTAAACCCCCGCCTGGCGCTCTTCGATGTAGCGCTCGAGAATCTGCCGGATCGCCGGGTAGTAAATCTGCTCCCACGGAATGTCTTCAGGCGCGAAGAACTTGTAGTCCAGCGTTTCCGGACCGAACTGCCCGGTGATCTCCAATGCAATGGCGCGGAAGATGATGTACACCTCACTGATCTTCGGCACGCTGAAGATCGAATACGGCGAGATGATTTCGGCGCGCACGCCGCTTTCTTCCCAGACCTCGCGCAATGCCGCCTGCTCGGTGGTCTCGCCGCTTTCCATGAAGCCGGCGGGCAGGGTCCAGGTGCCCGGGCGCGGTGGGATCGCCCGTTGGCACAACAGGTATTTGCCGTCCTGCTCGATGATGCAGCCGGCAATGATCTTCGGATTGACGTAGTGGATGTAGCCGCAGCCGCGGCACATCAGGCGCTCGTGCGTATCGCCCGGCGGCAATTGCTGACCGAGATCAGGACCGCCGCATTTCGGGCAAAAGCTCGGGCTGAACATGTCAGTGGCCGATGCGCGGTTCTTTCAGCGCAATCGGCAGGATGATCGTCGGGGTGCCTTTGACGGCGACGCCGGTTTCTTCCTGCTTGCGCTTGAGGTAATCGAGGGCCACGGCAGCGGCGGCGCGGACGTGGTCGACACACGCCTGATGCGCCGCCAGCGGATCGCCGCTCTTGATCGCCTCGACCATTTTTTCCATCTCGTGATTACTCGCGCCGCGGCGGTTTTCCTGCGACACCGAGGTCGCGCGAAGATAGCTGATGCGCGCCTGCAACTGCCGCAACTGCGTGGCGGCGACATGGTTGCCCGAGCCTTCGAGCAGCACGTCGTAGAAGCCCTGCACCGAGTCGATCACTTGCTGCAGCTCGCCATCCTTGAGCGCCTTGCGGTTATCGTCGAGAGCTTTTTCCAGGGCCTTGATGTCCTTGGCCTTGGCGCGCAGGGTGAACAGCTGCACGATCAGGCCTTCGAGCACGCAGCGCAATTCGTAGATATCGACGGCATCGGCCAAGGTGATGATGGCAACGCGCGGGCCTTTGGCGTCGGCGAACTCCACCAGGCCTTCGGATTCAAGGTGACGCAAGGCTTCGCGCACCGAAGTGCGGCTGACACCGAGGCGATCACAGAGGTCGCGTTCGACCAGACGATCGCCTGGCATGAGCTGGAAATTCATGATCGCGCTACGCAGTTTGTCCAACACGATTTCGCGCAGGGTAACGGGGTTGCGATTGACCTTGAAGCTGTCGTCGAGTGGCTGGCGTTTCATAGGGTCCGCTCTTTAAGTTGGCTGTCCATGCCAGACGGGCATCTAAACAGCCGAGGGGTTGACTGAGGCCTCGGCGTCGGCTTCGGCGAAGGCTTCCCGGGCCAGCCGGAAACTGTCCACGGCTGCCGGAACGCCGCAATAAATACCGACCTGAAGGAGAATTTCGCGTATTTGCTCACGACTCAGGCCGTTACGCAAGGCGCCACGCACATGCAGCTTGAGTTCGTGCGGGCGGTTGAGCGCCGAGATCATTGCCAGGTTGATCATGCTGCGCTCTTTGAGCGACAAACCCTCGCGGCCCCAGACATGGCCCCAGCAGTATTCGGTGACCATTTCCTGCAGCGGGCGGGTGAAGTCGTCGGCGTTCTCTATAGAGCGTTGCACATAGGCTTCGCCGAGTACCTGCGTGCGGATCTTCAGGCCTTTTTCGTATTTTTCGTTACTCATGAATCCTCCTCACAACACACATTCACTTGTTGGAAATTAACCCTGTGGTGAGGGGATTTATCCCCGACGGGGTGCGAAGCACCCCCAATACCTGCAACCGCGATTTGCCAGACATTCCGCGTGCAATGGTTTTACGACTGCTTCGCAGCCGGACGGGGATAAATCCCCTCACCACAATGGGTAGTTCCACAGTGGGAGTTGGGTGGGGCAATCAGGTCAGCGTGGGCAACGCACCGAGCTTGCCCTTGTGATAAATCATCGGTGTCACCGGTTGCGCCGGCAGGATCAGGTTCTTCACCGCGCCGACAATGATCGCGTGGTCGCCGCCGTCGTATTCGCGCCACAACTCGCACTCGATGATCGCCGTGGCCTTGGCCAGGATCGGGTTGCCCAGTTCGCTCAAATGCCACTCGATGTTTTTAGCCTTGTCCTTGCCTTTACCGGCAAACGCGTAGGCTTCGGCGGTCTGTTCGGCAGAGAGCAAGTGAATGGCGAATTTCTTGCTGTCACGCAGCACCGGGTAGGTGTCGGAGGCGTAGTTGGGGCAGAACAGCACCAGCGCCGGATCGATCGACAGCGCGCTGAAGGCGCTGGCGGTGATGCCGACGATGCCTCCGTCCGGGTCGAGGGTGGTGACCACCGTGACGCCGGACGGAAACGAACTCATGACGTCTTTGTAAATGCCGGGTTCGATCATTTCGCAGGACTCCTAGCGCATCACAAATGGATCAGGCATCGGCGCCTGAGAGAGGTTGATCCACACCGTTTTCAGTTCGGTGTAGGCCAGCACCGAATCGATGCCGCTTTCGCGTCCATAGCCACTGTTCTTGAAGCCGCCGATCGGCGCCATGGCCGAGACCGCGCGGTAAGTGTTGACCCAGATAATCCCCGAGCGCACATCGCGCGCCAGACGATGGGCACGACCGAGATCGCGGGTCCAGATGCCGGCGGCGAGGCCGAACTGCGAGTCGTTGGCGATGGCCAGCGCTTCGGCTTCGTCTTTGAAGCGAATGACCGAGGCTACCGGGCCGAAGACTTCTTCCTGCATGATCTTCATCGAGTTGCGGTCACACTCGAACAGCGTCGGCTCGTAGAACCAGCCTTCGCCAAGATCGGCCGGACGCTTGCCGCCGGTGCGCAGACGCGCGCCTTCAGCAATGGCATCGGCGACCAGACCTTCGACCACCGCCAGTTGCTGCGCGGTAGCCATCGGGCCCATTTCGCTGTGGTCTTCCTGCGGGTTGCCGATGCGGATGCGCTGAGCGCGTTCGACCAGACGATTGACGAACTCGTCGTAGATTTCGTCCTGCACCAGCAAGCGCGAACCGGACACGCAGCTCTGCCCTGAAGCGGCGTAGATCCCGGCAATCGCGCCGTTGATCGCGCTGTCGAGATCGGCGTCGGCGAAAATGATGTTCGGCGACTTGCCGCCCAGTTCCAGCGACAACTTGGCGAAGTTTTCGGCGCTGCTGCGCACCACATGCCGCGCCGTTGCCGCGCCACCCGTGAAGGCAATCTTGCGGATCAGCGGATGACGGGTCAGTGCAGCGCCTGTGCTTGGGCCGTAACCGGTGACGACGTTGACCACACCCGGCGGTATCCCGGCCTCAAGTGCCAGACGTGCCAGCTCCAGAATGGTGGCCGACGCATGCTCGGACGGCTTGATCACAATCGTGTTGCCGGCGGCGAGGGCCGGGGCCAGTTTGATTGCGGTCAGGTACAGCGGGCTGTTCCAGGGAATGATCGCGGCGACCACACCCATCGCTTCGTGCACGGTGTAGGCAAACAGGTCGGGCTTGTCCAGCGGCAGCGTGCCGCCTTCGAGCTTGTCGGCGAGGCCAGCGGTGTAATGAAAGAACTCTGGCAGATAGCTGACCTGACCACGGGTTTCGCGGATCAGCTTGCCGTTGTCGCGGCTCTCCAGCTGCGCCAGGTGCTCCTTGTTTTCGGCGATCAGGTCGCCGAGGCGGCGCAGCAGTTTGCCACGAGCGGTGGCGGTCAGGCCGCGCCACGCCGGGCTGTCGAACGCGGTTTGCGCTGCCTGCACGGCGCGCTCGACATCCGTTTCATCGGCGTCGGGCAGTTCGGCCCAAGCTTGCGCCGAGGCCGGGTTGAGGCTTTCGAAAGTCTTGCCGGAGAGGGCGTCGACCCAGTCTCCGCCGATGCACATCTGGAAGCGTGCGAGCGTCATGCAACGATCCCCTTTATATGGTTTTGTCGGGCGTTTGCGTATTGGAGAAATTCGAGCAGCATCTGGTTGACCAGACGCGGCGACTCTACCGGCATCATATGCCGTTGCTCGGGCAGCACGGCGACCTTCGCACCGGGGATGCGCCGGGCCAGTTGCTCGGCCATTTCCGGGGTCGATCCCGGGTCGAGTTCGCCAGTGGCGATCAGCGTCGGCGCCTGAATGCTGCTCAGGTCGTCGGCGCGGTACATGTCTTGGGTGGCGAACAGTTCGTAAGTGGTCAGATAACCCTGCGGATCGTTGTTCGCCAGGGTCTGGCGTAGCGCCGCGATCTGCGCCGGGTTGGCCGCCTGATATTCACGGCTGAACCAGCGCGACAGCGCCGCTTCGGCATTGGCGTCGGGGCCATGCTCGGCGGCCTGGGCTGTGCGCGCAATCACGCCGGCGCGCTGTTCTTCGCTGCGATTGAACACGCTGTTCAACACCACCAGGCTTTGCAGGCGCTGCGGGTAGTGCAGGGCGAAGGCCCGCGCAACCAGGCCGCCCATGGAGAAACCGATCACCGCCGCCTGCGGCAGGTTCAGATGATCAAGCAGCTCAAGCAACTGATCGGCATAACCGAGCAGGTCGGTGCCACTGGCCGGTCGCGGGCTGGCGCCGTGGCCGAGCATGTCGTAGGCGATCACCTGATACTGGCTGGCGAGGCCGACAATCTGCCCGCCCCACATTTCTTTGTTCAGGCCCACGCCGTGGATCAAGACCACGGGCTGGCCTTGGCCGGTCGCCAGGTAACTGGTGCCAGCCGGGGTGAGTTCAGCGGTGAGCCGAATCATGGAGCGCTCCTGCAATGCCTTTCTTGTTGTGATTACTGGGCTTTTTCGGCGGCCAGTTCTTCCAGATCGATGTAGCGGTTGCCGATGCGCGGGTGCAGGCGACCACCGTCGGCGCAACCGAGCACAACGACGATTTCGTCGGCACGCGGCGCGTCTTCAATCTGCATTTCCAGGGTGATGTAGTGCGAACGCAGGCCTTCGTCGTCCTTGTGCATCATCGGGATCTGAATCGACGTGCCCGGACCGCCGCGCTTGTTGGTGAAGCTCAGGTAGCTCTTGGCTTTCACCGCTTCGCGGTAGTGATTGCCGAAGCGCAGGGTGTGGATCACCGCTGAAGCGTGCTCGATCTCGCCGTCAGCGCCGACCACCGCCGCTTTGCCGTAAGCCTCGATTTTTTCCGCGCCACCGATGATGCCGACGAGACGCTCGACCATCATTGCGCCGAGGTCAGAGCAGTTGGCGCGGATCTGCGGCTTGAGGTCTTCGACAAAACCGTTGCCCACCCACGGGTTCTTCATGACCACGGCGAGGCCGACCATGGTTACCGGCTTGTCAGCGCCTTTGCCGCCTTCGATGAAGGTTTCTTCGACATAGCTGACGATCTTGCGAATTTCGAAACTCATGAGCTGCTCCGTTGGGGGATTGAGAGTGTCTGTGCGTCTGATGGTATACCATAATACCGATCCTGCAAGTCCCCCTTGTGAGATTTGCCGCATCACCCCGGCGAATGGTCGTCTATCAACAATTCTGTAGACGCCACAAAACCCTGTGGGAGGGGGCTTGCTCCCGAAAGCGGTGTGTCAGGCAACATCGCTGCGGCTGGCACGCCGCCTTCGGGAGCAAGCCCCCTCCCACATTGGAAATCACTGGTGAACATGGGGCCGCTTGCGGTTAACAAAAGATAACGTGGCGCCGATTGTCAGACATTTACAAAGCCCGATAGGATGGGCCAGCTTCCGAAGTGGCTCTGGATTGCGGGTTTCAGGACTATGCTTCTGACCAGCCATCACAGCAGCACACTTGCGGCGCCCTTGAAGGCCCGATGGCCCAACAATAATAAATAGGGGAAGGTCTATGAGTCGTTGCCGCCCGCCGGCGTTACGCAACACCGCGTTGCTGGCCACAGCACTCTCGCTGCTGGGCTTTGCCACGTTGTCGGCACCCGTGTTTGCCGCCGAGGCCCCGGCTGATGTGGTCTATTCCACCGAATCGGCCAAGGCCGCGAAAAGCCTGATGCTCGATGTCGTCCACGCCGGCGCGCGCCTGGTCGCGGTCGGGGATCGCGGACACATTCTCTTTTCCGATGACCAGGGCAAGACCTGGACCCAGGCCAAGGTGCCGACCCGGCAACTGCTCACCGCCGTGTATTTCGTCGACGACAAAAACGGTTGGGCGGTCGGCCATGACGCGCAGATTCTCGCCAGCGCAGACGGCGGTCTGACCTGGACCAAACAATTCGAAGACCTTGCACGCGAATCGCCGCTGCTCGACGTCTGGTTCAAGGACGCCAGCAGCGGCTTTGCCGTGGGCGCCTACGGCACGCTGCTGGAAACCACTGACGGCGGCAAGCACTGGGAAGACGTCAGCGATCGTCTCGACAACGAAGACCAGTTCCACCTCAATGCCATCGCCGCCGTGAAAGACGCCGGGCTGTTCATCGTCGGCGAGTCCGGCAGCATGTTCCGCTCCGCCGACGACGGCCAGACCTGGGAAAAGCTCGAAGGCCCGTACGAAGGTTCGCTGTTCGGCGTGATCGGCACGGCGCAGGCGCAGACCCTGTTGGCCTATGGCTTGCGCGGCAACCTCTACCGCTCCACCGATTTCGGCAGCACCTGGGAACAGGTCGAACTGAAAGCCGCACGGGGTGCGCTGGAATTCGGCCTCTCCGGCGGCACGCTGCTCGAAGATGGCTCGATCATCATCGTCGGTAACGGCGGCTCAGTGATCAGCAGCAGCGACAACGGCGAGACCTTCAGCGTGTTCAACCGCCCGGACCGCATTTCGCTGTCCTCGGTCACTGCTGCCGGCGACGGCAATCTGATTCTGAGCGGGCAGGGCGGTGTACACCTCACCCAGCCAAACGGTGCCGAGACTAATAACAAGAAGGCGGGGCTATGACTTCCTTGATCACTCCTCAGCAGGAAAAGGCGACGGTGCTCGAGCGCCTGATCTTCAACAACCGCCCGGCCGTGATTCTGATCTGTCTGGTGGTGAGCATTTTTCTGTTCTGGCAGGCCACGCTGATCCGGCCGTCCACCAGTTTCGAAAAAATGATCCCGCTGCAGCATCCGTTCATCGAAAAGATGATGGAGCATCGCAACGACCTGGCGAACCTGGGTAACACCGTGCGTATTTCGGTGGAAGCCACTGACGGCGACATCTTCTCCAAGGAATACATGGAGACCCTGCGCCAGATCAACGACGAAGTGTTCTACATTTCCGGCGTCGACCGTTCCGGCCTGAAATCGCTGTGGAGCCCGAGCGTACGCTGGACCGAAGTGACCGAAGAGGGTTTCGCCGGCGGTGAAGTGATTCCGCAGAGCTACAACGGCTCCCAGGACAGCCTCGACCTGCTGCGCAACAACGTGCTCAAGTCCGGTCAGGTCGGGCGTCTGGTGGCCAACGATTTCAAGTCGAGCATTGTCGACATTCCGCTGCTTGAGGCCTACCCGGACCCGCAGGATCAGGGCAAGTTGCTGGCGCTGGACTACCGCAAGTTCTCCCATGAACTGGAAGACAAGATCCGCAACAAGTTCGAAGCGCAGAACCCCAACATCAAGATTCACATCGTCGGTTTCGCCAAGAAGGTCGGTGACCTGATCGACGGTCTGGTGATGGTGGTGCTGTTCTTCGGCATCGCTTTCGTCATCACCCTGATCCTGCTGCTGTGGTTCACCAACTGCGTGCGCAGCACTATCGCGGTGCTGAGTACGACGCTGGTGGCGGTGGTCTGGCAACTCGGCTTGATGCACTTTTTCGGTTTTGGCCTCGATCCGTACTCGATGCTGGTGCCGTTCCTGATTTTCGCCATCGGTATTTCCCACGGCGTGCAGAAGATCAACGGTATCGCTTTGCAGTCCAGCGAAGCGGACAACGCCCTGACCGCCGCGCGCCGCACCTTCCGTCAGTTGTTTCTGCCGGGGATGATCGCGATTCTGGCGGACGCGGTGGGCTTCATCACCCTGCTGATCATCGACATCGGTGTGATTCGCGAGCTGGCGATCGGCGCGTCCATCGGCGTGGCGGTGATCGTGTTCACCAACCTGATCCTGCTACCGGTTGCCATTTCCTACGTCGGCATCAGCAAGCGCGCGATTGCCAAGAGCAAGAAGGACGCGAACCGCGAGCATCCGTTCTGGCGCCTGCTGTCGAATTTCGCCAGCCCGAAAGTCGCGCCGATTTCGGTAGCGCTGGCGCTGATCGCCTTCGGCGGCGGCCTCTGGTACAGCCAGAACCTGAAAATCGGGGACCTCGACCAGGGCGCGCCGGAACTGCGCCCGGACTCGCGCTACAACAAGGACAACAACTTCATCATCAGCAACTACTCGACCAGCTCCGACGTGCTGGTGGTGATGGTCAAGACCAAGGCTGAAGGCTGCTCGCGCTACGAAGCCATGGCGCCGATCGACCAGTTGATGTGGAAGATGCAGAACACCGAGGGCGTGCAGTCGGCGATCTCGTTGGTGACCGTGTCCAAGCAGATGATCAAGGGTATGAACGAGGGCAACCTGAAATGGGAAACCCTGTCGCGCAACCCGGATGTGCTGAACAACTCGATTGCCCGCGCCGATGGCCTGTACAACAACAGTTGCTCGCTGGCGCCGGTTCTCGTGTTCCTCAACGACCACAAGGCCGAAACCCTCGACCGTGCCGTGCACGCCGTGCAGGAATTCGCCAAGGAGAACAACAAGGACGGCCTGGAATTCATCCTCGCCGCCGGTAACGCCGGGATCGAAGCGGCCACCAACGAAGTCATCAAACAGGCTGAGCTGACCATCCTGATTCTGGTGTACATCTGCGTGGCGGTGATGTGCATGATCACCTTCCGCTCATGGGCGGCGACCCTGTGCATCGTCCTGCCGCTGGTGCTGACTTCGGTACTCGGCAACGCGCTGATGGCGTTCATGGGTATCGGCGTGAAAGTCGCCACCCTGCCGGTGGTGGCGCTGGGGGTGGGGATTGGCGTCGACTACGGCATCTACATCTACAGCCGCCTTGAAAGTTTCCTGCGTGCCGGGTTGCCGTTGCAGGAAGCCTATTACCAGACGCTGAAATCCACCGGTAAAGCCGTGCTGTTCACCGGCCTGTGCCTGGCGATTGGCGTGTGCACCTGGATCTTCTCGGCCATCAAGTTCCAGGCCGACATGGGCCTGATGCTGACGTTCATGCTGCTGTGGAACATGTTCGGTGCGCTGTGGCTGCTGCCGGCCCTGGCGAAGTTCCTGATCAAGCCTGAGAAACTGGCGGGGCAGAAGGGCAATTCGTTGTTTGCCCATTGACCTGAAGGCCTGAAACGACAAAGCCGCATCCTAATGGGTTGCGGCTTTTTTATATCTCGGAATCACACAGATCGAATGTAGGAGTGAGCCTGCTCGCTATAGCGGTGTGTCAGTCGGATAATTGAATACCTGACATACCGCTATCGCGAGCAGGCTCACTCCTACAGTGGGGACGCGGAGTGTCAGGAGAGTTCGGTGCCAAGCACTACGCTGAGGGCACTACGCGCATCGTCCAGCTGCACCAATGTCGCATGCCGGGCGCCGAGCGCATCACGGTTCTCGATCGCCGTGAGAATCGCCTTATGCCTTGGCAACGCCAGCTCATGCAGATTCGGCCGCTGGTTGGAATGCTTCAACGCCTCGGCAATCGCCACCGACAGCATATTGCACAGATTCGCCAGCAAGTCGTTATGCGTGGCGTCGGCAATCCGGCTGTGGAAGTCCAGGTCCGGCTGCAACAAGGCCTCCGGTGTCGGCGCGGTTTCCATGCGTTGGTAGGCTTCGTTGATCGCGGCGATGTCGGCATCGGTCGCATGCTGGGCGGCGAGGGCGGCCGCAGCGGGTTCGATGATGCTGCGCACGCTGGTCAGCACATTGAAGAATTCATTCTGCGGGCTACTTTGCATCAGCCAGTGCAGCACGTCCGGGTCGAGCATGTGCCATTCGCGGCGCGCCTTGACCACCGTGCCCACGCGGGGCTTTGAATACACCAGACCCTTGGCCACCAGCACCCGCGTGGCTTCACGCAACACCGGCCGACTGACCGCGTATTCCTCGCAGAGCAGGGCTTCGGCGGGCAGTTTGTCGTCGGGCAAAAAGCGTCCGGAGACGATCTGCATGCCCAGTTCCTGGACGATGCGCGAGTGCATGCTTTTACGGTCGGAAGGTTTGCGGTAATCCATGGGGAGCGACGCGATCCTGAGCGATGGAGATGCCGCGCATCATAGCAGGCGTGCGGCATTCTTGAGGCTGATGCATAGCAAATGTAGGAGTGAGCCTGCTCGCGATGGGGACATGTCAGTCACATATGTCTCAACTGACAGACCGCTATCGCGAGCAGGCTCACTCCTACAGGGGACGGCGGGGTTAGTGAGAGTGACGCGGGACCTCGGCCCCTCGGCAACCCACCAGAAAGTCAAAGTCACAACCCTGATCCGCCTGCAGTACGTGGTCGATGTACAGCTGACGATAGCCACCCACCAACAACTGCTGCGGTGGCTGCAAATCGGCCATGCGCGCGGCCAGTTCAGCGTCGGGAATGTCCAGATGCAGACGACCGCTGGCGCAATCGAGTTCAATCCAGTCGCCTTCCTGCACCGCCGCCAAAGGCCCGCCCGCTGCGGCTTCCGGAGCGACGTGCAAAACCACCGTGCCGTACGCCGTGCCGCTCATGCGTGCGTCGGAGATACGCACCATGTCAGTCACGCCCTGCGCCAACAACTTGGCCGGCAAGCCCATGTTGCCGACCTCGGCCATGCCCGGATAACCCTTCGGCCCGCAGTTTTTCATGACCAGGATCGAATCTTTGTCGACATCCAGTTCCGGGTCGTTGATCCGCGCCTTGTACATGTCGAAGTTCTCGAACACCACCGCGCGGCCGCGATGCTGCATCAGTTCAGCGGTAGCGGCGGACGGTTTGAGTACCGCACCCAGCGGCGCCAGGTTGCCGCGCAATACGCAAATCCCGCCGTCAGCGCGGATCGGATTGTCGAGGGTGCGGATCACTTCGTCTTCGCCGTAGATCGGCGCGTCTTTGGTGTTCTCGCCGATGGATTTGCCGTTGACGGTCAGCGCATTCGGGTTGGGAATCAGATTGGCCTCACCGAGGCGACGCAGTACCGCTGGCAACCCACCGGCGTAGTAGAACTCTTCCATCAGGAAACGCCCGGACGGTTGCAGGTCGACAATGGTCGGCATGCCACGACCGATGCGGGTCCAGTCGTCCAGATCCAGTTCGACACCGATGCGCCCGGCGATGGCCTTCAAGTGAATGACGGCGTTGGTCGAACCACCGATGGCAGCGTTGACGCGAATGGCGTTTTCGAAGGCTTCCTTGGTCAAAATCTTCGACAGTTTCAGATCTTCACGAACCATCTCCACCGCGCGCATGCCGGACATGTGCGCCAGCACATAACGCCGTGCATCCACCGCCGGAATCGCCGCGTTGTGCGGCAGCGAAGTGCCCAGCGCTTCAGCCATGCAGGCCATGGTCGACGCGGTGCCCATGGTGTTGCAGGTGCCTGCCGAGCGCGACATGCCGCCCTCGGCCGCGAGGAAATCGTCGATGGTGATGGTGCCGGCCTTGACCTGTTCGCTGAGCTGCCAGACCACGGTGCCGGAACCAATGTCCTTGCCCTTGTGCTTGCCGTTGAGCATCGGTCCGCCGGTGACGACGATCGCCGGCACGTCGCAACTGGCCGCGCCCATCAGCAGGGCCGGGGTGGTTTTGTCGCAACCGGTCAGCAGCACCACACCGTCAATCGGGTTGCCGCGAATCGCTTCTTCAACGTCCATGCTCGCCAGGTTGCGGGTGAGCATGGCGGTCGGGCGCAGGTTCGATTCGCCATTGGAGAACACCGGGAATTCCACCGGAAAACCACCGGCCTCGATCACCCCGCGTTTGACGTGCTCCGCGATCTGGCGGAAGTGCGCGTTGCACGGGGTCAATTCCGACCAGGTGTTGCAGATGCCGATGATCGGCTTGCCGTGGAACTGATGGTCGGCGATGCCCTGATTCTTCATCCAGCTGCGGTACATGAAGCCGTTCTTGTCGGCCGTGCCAAACCATTGGGCGGAGCGCAGGGTGGGTTTCTTATCAGACATGATCGTTTCTCTTATTGTATGACTATAGTGTTCCAGCGATGGCTTAACATAAGCTCAAAATCCGCCGTTTGGAAGTGTTGTTGAGTAAATAGTATTACTATATAGTCGTTTTCGACGGAGGGATGGCCCTGACGGTTTTCCGTGAGAGGCGTCCCCCGAGGTTCTATAAAAACAACAATCGGAGACCGATCTCATGAGCCAGGAATTGCGGCTTATCCGGCGCATCACGCTGAAACTGATTCCCTTCCTGATCCTGCTGTACCTGATCGCCTATGTGGATCGCTCCGCCGTCGGCTTCGCCAAGCTGCACATGGGCGCCGACATCGGCATCGGCGATGCGGCCTACGGCCTGGGCGCCGGGCTGTTCTTTATTGGTTACTTCCTCTTCGAAATCCCCAGCAACCTGATGCTCGAACGCTTCGGCGCCCGGCGCTGGTTCGCACGGATCATGATTACCTGGGGCGCGATCACCATCGGCATGGCCTTCGTGCAAGGGCCGCACAGCTTCTACGTGATGCGCTTTCTGCTCGGCGCGGCGGAGGCGGGCTTCTTCCCGGGCGTTCTGTACTACATCACTCAATGGTTCCCGGTGCGCCATCGCGGCAAGATCCTCGGGCTGTTCATCCTCTCGCAACCGATCGCCATGATGATCACCGGCCCCGTGTCCGGTGGCCTGCTCGGCATGGACGGCATCCTCGGCCTGCACGGCTGGCAGTGGCTGTTCATCGTTATCGGCACCCCGGCGATCCTGCTGACCTGGCCGGTGCTGCGCTGGCTGCCGGACGGCCCGCAGCAAGTGAAGTGGATGGATCAGGCTGAAAAAGACTGGCTGACCGGCGAGCTGAAAAAGGACTTGCAGGAGTACGGCCAGACCCGCCACGGCAATCCGCTGCATGCGCTCAAAGACAAACGTGTGCTGCTGCTGGCGCTGTTCTATCTGCCGGTAACACTGAGCATCTATGGCCTGGGCCTGTGGCTGCCGACGCTGATCAAACAATTCGGCGGCAGCGACCTGGTGACCGGGTTCGTCTCATCGGTGCCGTACATCTTCGGGATCATCGGCCTGCTGATCATTCCGCGCAGCTCCGACCGCTTGAATGATCGCTACGGGCATCTCGCCGTGCTCTATGTACTCGGTGCGATCGGTCTGTTCCTCAGCGCCTGGCTTTCGTTGCCGGTGGCGCAACTGGCGGCGCTGTGTCTGGTGGCGTTTGCCTTGTTCTCGTGCACCGCCGTGTTCTGGACTTTGCCGGGGCGCTTTTTTGCCGGTGCCAGTGCGGCGGCGGGGATTGCGCTGATCAACTCGGTGGGCAACCTTGGCGGTTACATCGGACCTTTCGTGATTGGTGCATTGAAGGAATACACCGGCAATCTGGCTTCGGGGTTGTACTTCCTTTCTGGCGTGATGGTGTTCGGCCTGATTCTGACCGGCATTGTTTATCGTGTGCTGGAACGCAAGCACGTTTTACCCGTCGACCAATTCGCCGCCAGCGCGCGGGGCGCAACCCGCACCTGACTGACTAACACCGGTCCCCTGTAGGAGTGAGCCTGCTCGCGATGGCGGTGTATCAGCGAAAAATTTGCAAACTGACACACCGCCATCGCGAGCAGGCTCACTCCTACAAGGATTGGCGGTGGCTTTGAAAAACAGGAGAAAAACATGCATCTGGTGCAATTCGAATTAACCAACGGCGAACGCCGCGTCGGCGTGGTCGACAACGGGCAGGTCCGCGAAGTGCAAGAAGCCCGCAGTGTGCGCGATCTGGCGTTGGCCGCGATCGAAGCAGGCAGCACCCTTGAGCAGCAGGTGCAGACCCTCGGCCTCGGCGCCAGTCACGACTACGCGCAGTTGCTCAACGACCTGCGCATCCTGCCGCCGCTGGACCACCCGGACCCGGCGCATATGCTGGTCAGCGGTACCGGCCTGACTCACCTGGGCAGCGCCTCGGCCCGCGACAAGATGCACCAGCAGGCCGGCGACGAAGCGGCGATGACCGACACGATGCGCATTTTCAAGTGGGGCGTGGAGGGCGGCAAACCGGCGGCGGGGCAGGCCGGTGTGCAACCGGAATGGTTCTACAAGGGCGACGGCAGCATCGTCGTGCGTCCGGGCCAGCCGTTCCCGCTGCCGCCGTTTGCCGAAGACGCCGGCGAAGAGCCAGAGATGGCTGGCTTGTACATCATCGGTAACGACGGCAAACCGTATCGCCTCGGTTTCGCCGTCGGTAACGAGTTCTCCGACCACGTCATGGAGCGCAAAAATTACCTGTACCTGGCGCACTCGAAATTGCGCAGTTGCAGTTATGGTCCGGAACTTCGCACCGGTGAATTGCCTCAACACCTTGCCGGCACCAGCCGAATCCTGCGTGACGGCGAGGTGCTGTGGCAGAACGAGTTCCTCAGCGGCGAGGCCAACATGTGCCACAGCCTGGCGAACCTCGAATACCACCACTTCAAATACAGTCAATTCCTGCGTCCGGGCGACGTGCACATTCATTTCTTCGGCACCGCGACCCTGTCGTTTGCCGACGGCATCCGCACCGAGCCGGGCGATACCTTCGAGATCAGCCAGGCCGACTTCGGCGCACCGCTGGTCAACGGCATCGCACCGGTCGAAGCGGCTTTTGAACCGGACAGCATCGGCACCCTTTAAGGAGATCCCATGACTCAGATTCTCGGTCACAACTACATCGGCGGGCAGCGCAGCGCCGCCGGCACCGTCAAATTGCAATCGGTTGACGCCAGCACCGGTGAAGCCTTGCCGCACGACTTCATTCAGGCCACGGCGGAGGAAGTCGACGCCGCCGCCAAAGCTGCCGCAGCGGCTTACCCGACGTATCGCAGCCTCAGCGCAGAACGCCGCGCACAGTTCCTCGACGCAGTCGCGGATGAACTGGATGCCCTTGGCGATGATTTTGTCGCCTTGGTCTGCCGCGAAACTGCGCTGCCAGCCGGTCGCATTCAGGGCGAGCGCGGCCGCACCAGTGGCCAGATGCGTCTGTTCGCCAAAGTCCTGCGTCGCGGTGATTTCTACGGTGCGCGCATTGACCTGGCACTGCCGGATCGCCAGCCACTGCCACGTCCGGACCTGCGTCAATACCGCATCGGCCTCGGCCCGGTCGCAGTGTTCGGCGCGAGCAACTTCCCACTGGCGTTCTCCACCGCTGGCGGCGACACCGCAGCGGCGCTGGCCGCCGGTTGCCCGGTGGTGTTCAAGGCCCACAGCGGCCACATGGCCACCGCTGAGCGGGTTGCTGACGCGGTGATTCGCGCAGCAGAGAAAACTGGCATGCCGGCCGGTGTGTTCAACATGATCTACGGTGGCGGCGTCGGCGAATGGCTGGTCAAGCATCCGGCGATTCAGGCGGTCGGCTTCACCGGTTCGCTGAAGGGCGGTCGCGCTTTGTGCGACATGGCTGCGGCGCGCCCGCAACCGATCCCGGTATTTGCCGAAATGTCGAGCATCAACCCGGTCATCGTCCTGCCGCAGGCGCTCGCCGCGCGGTCGGAAACGGTGGCCCGCGATCTCACCGCTTCGGTGGTCCAGGGCTGTGGTCAGTTCTGCACCAATCCGGGTCTGGTCATCGGTATTCGCTCGCCACAATTCAGCGCGTTCATCCAGCAACTGGCCGGCCTGATCGGCGATCAACCGGCGCAAACCATGCTCAACGCCGGCACCCTCGGCAGCTACGGCAAAGGTCTGGAAAAACTCTTGGCGCACAGCGGCATCGAACATCTGGCCGGTAATCCGCAGCAGGGCAATCAGGCGCAGCCGCAATTGTTCAAGGCTGACGTCAGCCTGTTGATCAACGGTGAAGAAGTGCTACAGGAAGAGGTGTTCGGGCCGACCACGGTGATCGTTGAAGTCGCCGATCAGGCTCAACTCAGCGCGGCGCTGCACGGACTGCATGGTCAACTGACCGCGACGATCATCGGCGAGCCGGCGGACTTCGAGCAATTCGCCGAACTGACGCCGCTGCTGGAACAAAAGGTCGGGCGCATCCTGCTCAACGGCTATCCGACCGGCGTCGAAGTCTGCGATTCGATGGTCCACGGCGGGCCATACCCGGCGACGTCCGATGCGCGCGGCACTTCCGTAGGCACGCTGGCGATCGACCGCTTCCTGCGTCCGGTGTGCTTCCAGAACTACCCGGACAGCCTGCTGCCGGAGCCGCTGAAAAACGCCAACCCGCTGCGCATTCAGCGTCTGGTCGATGGCAAGCCATCGCGCGACGCGCTCTAAAGCCAACGACAACCCCTGTAGGAGTGAGCCTGCTCGCGATAGCGGTCTTACATTCAGCATCTCTGCTGGATGACCCACCGCTATCGCGAGCAGGCTCACTCCTACAAGGGGACTGTTTCGACAATAGGTTATCATTGGCACTTTCCCCCCCAAGAAAGACTGTTTGCCATGACTGCCCAAACCCTTCTCAACGCCCTCGAACACTGCGGCATGGTCGAAATCGATGGCCTGCACGCCTTCGAATTCGCCCTCGACGAGGACGATAACCTGCACATCGAATGCATCGATGGTCGTGAAGCGAAGCACTGGGAATTCACCCCGGCGCAGGTCGCGGCGGCGACGTTTGATGAGACGCTGCAGAGCTGGCTGATCGTCGGCTACGCCAGCGACACCAAGACCACGGGCGAGCATCGTCTGGTGTGTCTCGGCGACGTAGTCAGCAGCAGCGACGACGAGGATGACAATAATGAAGATGCGTAATTTCTGGCCCTTGTTGATGGCCGGCAGCGTCGGTGCGATGGGGTTTTCCACGGCGTCCGCCGAAAGCTTCCAGTTGCTGGTGGGGTCGTACACCGCCGGCAGCAGCGAAGGCCTCTATCGGATGCAGTTCGACAGCGCCACCGGCCAGATCAACCCCAAGCCGCTGCAAGTGGTCAAGAGCGAAAACCCGTCGTGGCTGACCCTGTCCAAAGATCAGACACGTCTGTTCGTGGTCAACGAAAACGGCCCTGGGCAGACTGACCCTGTCGGTCGCGTCAGCAGTTATGCCATCGACCCGAAAACCCACGCCTTGAGCCTCATCAGCCAAGTGCAAAGCCTGGGCAACGAGCCGACCCATTCCAGCCTCAGCGCTGATGCCAGCCATTTGTTCGTCAGCAATTATTCGGTGATGGAAGACCCGGGCGGCACCCTGGCGGTATTGCCGGTCGATGCCGACGGCAAGCTCAAACCGGTGGTGCAGATGAGCGCGCACCCGGCGAGTCGGGTCAATCCTGAGCGGCAAGCTTCGAACCACGTGCATGCGACAGTTTCCTCACCGGACGGCCGCTACGTGTTTTCCAACGATCTCGGTGCGGACAAGGTGTTCATTTACCAGTTCGACCCCAAAGCCAACCCGCACTTGCCGCTGACCCCGGCGAAAACAGCCTCGGTGTCGATGCCGGCCGGTAGCGGCCCGCGCCATCTGCTGTTCAGCGCCGACGGCAAGCACGCCTGGCTGACCATGGAAATGAGCGCGCAGGTCGCGGTGTTCGACTACAACGACGGGGTGCTGACCCAGACGCAACTGGTTGACCTCGCAGCAGGCCAGCCGACCTCGGACAAGGCGGGCGCAGCGCTGCATGCCTCGGCCGATGGCAAGTTCCTCTACGTGAGCAATCGCGGCACGGCCAATCAACTCGTGGTGTTCGCTATCGATCCTGCGACCGGGCAGCTCAAAGAACTGCAAAAACGCTCGGTCGACGGCGACCACCCGCGTGAGTTTGCCCTTGATCCGAGCGGCAAGTTCGTCTTGATCGCCAACCAGAAGAGCAACCAGATTGTCGTCGTCGAGCGCGATGCCAAGACCGGTCTGCTCGGCAAAACCGTGCAAAAACTGCCGATGGACGCACCCAGCGACCTCAAGTTCATGCTGCGACAATAAGCCACAGGCCCCGGTTCGCGGGGCCTGTGTCGTTGTATTAATTGCACTGATAACGGCTAATGCTACAAAAGATTTCAAGCGCCAACCCTCCAGCGTTACGTTTGTTTCACAGCCCGACCGGGCAAACCAAGCAAACGAACACGAGGGTTACCGCCATGAACTTCAATCTCTTCTCCGTTATCGCCGCCTCCGCCATTTCCGCCACCGTGGTATTGCCAGCCGGTGCCAACGTCGAAATCGCCAGCAAAAAATCCCACACCCAGAGCTACACCCAGAAATACCTGCAACAAAGCGCCAACTTCTATGCCGCTCTGGATCATAAAACCCAAGCCTGAGCGCACCGTTCCCCTTTAGGAGCTGCCGAAGGCTGCGATCCTGATCGTTCCCATGCTCTGCGTGGGAATGCCTCTAGGGACGCTCCGCGTTCCAATGGGACGCAGAGCGTCCCGGGCTGCATTCCCACGCAGAGCGCGGGAACGATCAGGATCGCAGCCTTCGGCAGCTCCTACGCGTGTGCGCGTTCTTCGCTCATAGGTTTTTTCTCGCGGGCAAATAGAGCCAGTAAATAATCAACGAAGCTGATGTTTACTATGGCAAACGCTGAGTGGTTGCTTCGGTTCGTTTGATTGATTCTGTGGGCATCGAAACTTGCCCACGGGAGAACACCATGGCCAGCGCAATCCTCACTTCCGCCAAACGCGGCGCCTACCTGGCCATCGGTCTGTACCTGGCCGTGGTGCTGATCGTCAGCATCGGCTCGCAGATGGAACACCGCTTCGACGCGCCAATCGCCGTCGCCCACCCTGGCATCCAGTTCGAAGTCCGTTCGCAGAGCGTGATGGTCGACCGGGCTGAACTCGCGGGAGTTGGTGGCGCATGAAAGGCTATAGACTTTGGGTTATTGCCAGCCTGGCATTGATGACCAACGGCGCGTCATTGCTGGGTTTCGGTCAAGGTTCGGTGGGCGCACTGGCCCGGGCCATAGAGGCCAACCACAACATCGCCCACAACATCGAGCGGGCGAATACGCTGGGGCTGATGGCGGGCAATCCACCGGCCAGAATCGCAGTCGATTTTCTCGGGCCGTTTGAAGTGGATTGCATGGCACTGGGCATGTGCAACGCACTGGCGTAGAAATGCGGACCATTGTGGCGAGGGGATTTAGCGAAACGTCGCACCGCCCCGCTCGGCTGCGAAGCAGTCGTGAAATCAAACAACCCGCTGCATCAGGTACATCCCGTTCGCCGGTTTACGACTGCTGCGCAGCCGAGCGGGGCGGTGCGACGTTTCGCTAAATCCCCTCGCCACAGTTTTTTACTCAGCAAGGGCGAGAGGGTTACTTCTTCATGATCGAGGTGAACAGCTCGGATTCGAGCAGGCGCTGCAACCAGGCCTGTAAGCGAACATAAGGCGTCTGCGCAAACCACTCGCGATCAACGTGAGCGAACTGCCGCACGAAGGGCAGCAGGGCGATGTCGGCGAGACTGAGCCGGTCGCCCAGCAGGTAGTCGTGCTCCGCGAGCGTCAGATCCAAATAGTGGGCGATCATCTCGCACTGCATCCGATAGACCTCCATCGGTTGCTCTGGATAACGCTCAGCGTATTTGTAGTGATTCAGCGATGTCTTGAATTGTTGGTCGTTCGTCTCGATCAGCATATCCATGATGACCTCAGCCCCCGGATCATCCTTGAACAACCAGTCATCCGGATCATTCTGCGCCAACGCCCAACGCATGATTTGCAGGCTCTCATCAATCACCACGCCATCAGCATTCAGCACCGGCACGGTGCCCTTCGGCGAGATCGCCAGCATCTCTGCCGGCTTGTCCTTGAGGCTGACCTCGACGATGTCCACCGACACGCCGGTATAACGCAACGCCATCCGCGCACGCATCGCGTAGGGGCAGCGGCGGAACGAATACAGCGTGTTCATTTCACCTCCAGCGTACTCAAACCATTACCCTGGCGCCGCACCTGAATCTGCACCGGGATCCGTTCGTGCATTTCCTGCACGTGAGAAATCACCGCAACCTTGCGCCCCTGCGCCTGCAAACCGTCCAGGGCGTCCATGGCCAACTGCAGAGATTCGGGATCAAGGCTGCCAAAGCCTTCGTCGATAAACAGCGATTCGATTTTCAGCGTGCTCGACGCCATCGAAGCCAGACCCAGCGCCAAGGCCAGCGACACGAGGAACGTCTCGCCGCCGGACAACGAATGCACCGAGCGCAGCTCATCGCCCATTTCCGTGTCCATCACCAGCAGACCGAGCATGCTGCCGCCGCGTTTCAGGCGATAGCGTTTGACCAGTTGGCGCAGTTGCACGTTGGCGTGATGCACCAGCAGATCGAGGTTGTAGGCCTGGGCGATTTTGCGGAAGGTGTCGCCGGTGGCTGAGCCGATCAAGGCACTCAGGCGCGCCCAGCGTTGATACTCGGCATAGGCCTCGGCGATCTGCTGGGCCAGGGCCTGGTTGGCGTTCTGCCGGCGCTGGTCCTCCGCCTGTTCGGCACGCAGTTCGGCGCATTGCTGTTCGCTGGCGGCGAACTGGTTCTGCACGTCGACGAGGGCGCTGGCGAGCTGCTCGGCATCGAGGTTGCCGTTGTGCTGCGCCTGATGATCGAGCAGACGCTGATCGCGTTCCTGCACCAAGACCTGGGCCTGTTCGATGGCTTTTTCGTTGAGCTGGAGGGTTTGGCGCAATTCGGCGACTTGCGCGTCGTCGAAGCGCAGCAGGTCTTCGAGGCCGCCGTCATCCAGTTCAGGATGGCTGGCGCGCCAACTGGCGATCTTGTCAGTGAGCGCTTTGTCTTCACTTTCGAGCGCCTGCAATCGTTCCTGCTGTGCTTTGAGTTCCGCCGCGATTTGCACGCGTTGCGTGCGCACGCTTTGCAGTTCTTCGGTCGTGCTGGTTTCGGCCGTGCGCGCCTGCTCGACGGCCTGTTCGAGCAACTGCTGCCAGTGCTCGGCGCTGCTGTGTTCGCCGAGCAGTTGCGCTAGTTTTTCCTGACAGTTCTGCTGTTGCTCGGTCAGCGTGTTGAATTGCTGCTCGGCACTTTGCAATTGCTGGCGGCGAATCTGTTGGCGATCCAGTTCTTTTTCCAGCGTCTGCTGGCGTTGCTGCTGTTCGCCCAGCTCTTCCTTTTGCTGTTCAAGCTGCGCCAGACGCTCGGCGATCTGCCGGTCCAACTGCATGAACGTCGCGGCTGGCTCAAGGCGCAGGGCCTGGAGAGTGTCAGCGGGCAACAGCGGGCCAAACGCGGTGAGCTCTTCTTCCAGACGCTGACGGTCGCTGTTGAGTTCATGCTGTTGGTTGCTCAGGTGTTGCGCCGCTTGCTGGTGGGCGACTTCAGCCTGACGCAACTGCTGCGACAGACGCGCCGCGTCCTGCTGCAACGTGAGCAGGGCGCTTTGGCGCTGTTCATCCTGGGTAATGCTCTGGTTCAACTGCTCGTTCTGGCGACTGAGCCAGGCGTCGCGTTTGTCGGGGTCCTGGTTCAGCAATTGTGCCGACAGCGGATGCGCATCAAGGCTTGGGGCCAAGGCTTGTTGCTGGGCAGAGAGTTGTTCCTGCTGTTGCAGCAACTCTTTTTGTTGCGCGATCACGCCGCCGACTTCGCCGCGCAGGTCGATCAGTTTTTCCTTGAGCTGATCGACCATTTGCTGCGCGTTGGCCTGTTCGCTTTCATCGTGGCGACCAAGACTTTGCAGCAGCGCTTCGGGCTGATGATACGGATGCTCGTTGCTGCCACAAACCGGGCAGGGCTGGTCGTCCTGCAACTGCGCACGCAACTCTTCGACGCTGGCACTGCGCGCCAGACGCTGGCGCTCGAGCAGTTCGCGGGTGACGCTGAGGGTTTGCTCGGCGACGGTCAGTTCGGCCTTGGTTTTAACGCCGTCCTGGGTCAGGCGTTCGCGCTGCTGTTGCGCGTGGAGCTGGCGCTGTTGCAGCTCCTCGCTGCGCTTGTCGAGATCCTGCCGAGTGGCCCACAGGCGCGACAAGTCTTCGACGGCGCGCAGTTGTTTGCGGTTGTCCTGCAACAGAGTGCCGAGAATGCCGATCTGCTCTGCGACCGCGTCGGGTTCGGCACCGGCCTCTTTGAACAGCACTTCCAGTCGCTGCTTGTGCGACGCCAACTCTTCAGCACTGCGCGCGGCGTTTTGTTCAAGGGACTGCAGTTCAGCCTGGCCCTTGTTCAAACGGTTACCGATCAGCATCAATTGCTGCAGACGGTCGCGATAGGCGCTCCAGGCATCGCTCAGCGGGGCCAGATGCGCGCTCTGTTCAAGCTCGGCGGCGATGCGCTGCAAGCGCTCAGCGACCTGAGTCTGTTTTTCCTGCAACGCCTGAATGGCGCTCTGGCCATCCTTGAACGTTTGCTCGGCTGTTTGCCGGGCTTCGGCGCTGCTGGCAGTGTCCTTGATCAGGCGGGCGAGGGTACTTTGTTCTTCGAACGCCTGACGCAACAGCGGCGCATTCTCGCTTTGCCGCTGCTGCGCTTCGCTGAGGGCGACTTTCGCGGCGTCGAGGCGTTGTTCCAGTTGCGCCTGACGTTCGCCCAGCGCCGCGTGTTGTTGGGTGTGCGCGGCGATCTGCGCCGCCAGTGGCGCCAGCAGTGCATCGAGCTCGGCCTTGCGCGCGAACTGATGCCGCTGCGGGCCGAGCTGCTCCAGGCGCGTCAGTTTTACCCGCTCGCCGGCCAGCGCCTGCCAATGCTGCTGCGCACTGTGCAATTGTTCGCTGGCCGCCTGCTGCGCGTCCTGCAACTGACTCAAATCCTTGAGCCAGCTGTGTTGCTGCTCAAGTTGTTTGAGCTGCGCCTGTTGCGCCTTCATCTGTTGCTGCGCGGCGTTGAAACGCTCATCGAGTTCGGCGCGGGCTTCGGGTGCCAGTGGCGTCACACCGCTGGCCTGATCCTGCAACAGCTTGTGCGCTTCGCGGGCTTCTTTGGTCTTGTCGAAAGCGCGGCGGCCGAGGCGGGTGTAGAGCGCGGTGTCGGTGAGTTTTTCCAGCAGTTCGCTGCGGTCGTTGTCGTCAGCCTTGAGGAACGCGCTGAACTCGCTCTGCGCCAGCAGGACGGCGCGGGTGAACTGTTCGAAGTTCAGGCCCAGCGCGGCTTCCAGTTGGGTTTTGTATTCGCCTTTCTGACTCGCGAGCAATTGATCCTGATCGATATCGCGCAGGCTCTGTCGGCTGGCCTGCAACTTGCCCCCAGCCTTCTCGCGGGCGCGGTTGGCTTCCCAGCGCGCCCGATAGCGACGGCCATCGACGCCGACAAAATCCACCTCGGCATAGCCTTCGCCGGTACCACGACGCAGCAAGGTACGCGGGTCGCCAGTGGCGATTTCGCCGTCGGCGTCCGGGACTTTCGCGTCGCGGCCGGTGTTGTTCAGGCGTGGAACGGCGCCGAACAGCGCCAGGCACAAGGCGTCGAGCAGGGTGCTTTTGCCGGCACCGGTCGGGCCGGTGATCGCAAACAGACCGGCGCTGGCCAGCGGCTCGGCGGTGAAATCAATCTCGAAAGGCCCGGCCAGCGAGGCAAGGTTCTTCAAGCGAATGGCGAGAATTTTCATGGCTGCTCGCCCTCCAGTTGCACGTCCTGTAGCAGTTCGGTGAAGTCTTTCAGCGTCTGTTCATCGACCTCGCTGCCGTAGTTGTCGAGCCAGGCACGGCTGAATAATTCCTGTGGGGTGAGCTGGTCGAGTTCGATCAGCGTGTTGCCGTCATCGCTACCATCGGCGCCGCGATTGCCAGCGTATTCAGCGGCGATGCGCACCAGACGCACGGCTTTGCCTTGCAGCGCGGATTCCACTTGATGACGCAGATCCGGCTGCGGCTCGTCGAGACGTACGCGGACCTCCAGCCACGGCTGACGCTGGGTTTCAGCGAGCAGATCGATGTTTGGCAAGTCGGCCAGTTGCAGCAGAATTTCGGCCAGCGGCGCCGGGCCGATACGCTGCAGATTGACCGAGCGCGGGATCAGCTTCGGCTCGACACTGACCAGGGTTTCGCCGTCGAGTGTCACGTCGAGAATCTGGTGCTGATAACCGATCTCCGAGAACGACAATGGAATCGGCGAGCCGCTGTAGCGAATGCGTTCCTCACCGTTGACCTTCTGCGGCTTGTGCAAATGGCCGAGGGCGACATAGCTGATGCTCGACCCAAACAGGCTGGCGGGCAGGGCTTCGGCGTTGCCGATGATCAGGCTGCGTTCGGAGTCCTCCGACACCGAACCGCCAGCCATATGTGCATGGCTGATCGCGATCAACGCCTGCCCGGGCTGACGCTTGGCATTGGCCGCCGCGATCAGCCATTCATGCACCTGGCCGATGCCGCGTAAATAATTGTCGCCCAAGTGCGCACCGGTGACTTCCGCCGGGCGCAGGAACGGCAGCGCCAGGCACCATGCCGCAATTTCGCCGGTTTTATCCGGCAACGGCAGCAGCAGGCGTTCGGCATCCAGTTGCCCGTCATCGAGCCACAACACACGGCCCAACGCATGGGTGCGCAAACGCCGCATCAATGGCGCGGGCAGTTCGATCCGCGAGCCGGAATCATGGTTGCCGGCGATCATCACGATGGTCAGCAGCGGCTGCTGTTCGTGGGCACTGACGATGAAGTCGTAAAGGCGTTCCTGGGCTTTGACCGGCGGATTGACCGTGTCGAAGATGTCCCCGGCAATCAGCAGCACATCCGGCTGCGCCTGTTGCAGTTGGCGCAGCAGCCATTCGAGAAAACACGCGTGCTCGAAATCGCGCTCCTGGCCGTGCAGGTTTTGCCCAAGGTGCCAGTCGGAGGTGTGAAACAGACGCAAGGTGGACTCCGCAATAGCTAAAGGGGCGATGGCCGCAAAGAGACGAAGAGGCGGCTAAAGGGGGAGAGTTTACTGGCAAAACCCTGGTCTGTGGACGCTAAGCCCCCTGTGGCGAGGGGATTTATCCCCGTTCGGCTGCGAAGCAGTCGTCAAATCAGCCAACGCGGTCCCTCAGAAAGATCACGGGTACCGGTTTGGGGCCGCTACGCAGCCCAACGGGGCGGTGCGACGTTTCGCTGAATCCCCTCGCCACAGGGTCCCTGTGCAGCGCTACTTGGGATAAAGCGGCGGCAACCCACTCTCACTCACCGGGTCCTGCACCCGTTCCGCCGCCGGAATTGTCCGGATCGCCCGCCAGAGATCTTCACCTTGCCAATGCTGCCCCGTCTCGCTGTACAGCGCACCATTCAGCCCGTCCAGCGCGTCCGACAGCGGCACAAACCGCGCCGCCATGTCCGCCAGTGTCTCTGGCTGTTGCCGCGCCCAGGCGTCCAGCGCCTGGCGGGTGGCGTGGGGATCGTTGGCCTGGCTCGCACGCTTGATGTCGTCGAGCAATGTGCGTGGACTCGGGCCGGTCTGGGCGGCTCGGTGGATTGCCGGTTGCCAGCGTGCACGCCACCACAGGCCGAAGCCGAGCAGGGTGGTGCAGGCGAGGATCAGCGTGCTGAGTTTCCACCACCACAGCGTGTCGTTGTCGAGCATGGCGGGTTGAAGCGTGCCGGCCGGCGTGTCGATTTGCAGGCTGGGGTTGTTCGCCACTTGCAGGGTGCGCGCCGGCAGGCTGCTGTGTTCCAGGTGGTCTTCGAAGGTGTTCCACCAGACCACGTCGACGGTCGGCAGGTCGATCGCGCCGCTGCGGCTCGGCACCAGGGCTTCGCGTTCTTCACGGCTGCCGATGATGCCGCGGTCGCTGCTCTGGTTGCTCAGCACGGGTTGATCGGGGTAGCGGCGCAGGCCGTTGACGTCGGTGGCGGGCAGCGCTGGCAGTTGCGAGCTGGCGAGGCCTTCGACTTTCAGGGTCAGGCTGCGGGTCAGGGAATCGCCGACCTGGGTGTGTTCCGGTTCCGGGCTCCAGCTTTCGCTGAGGCTGAGGCTGCGCGCCGGTAGCCACGGGGCATCGACCGGATAGGTCAGCGGTTTCGGTTTGACCGTCAGCGGGATGGATGAGGAACTCACGCGCATCAGTTTGCCGGGTTTCGGCCCCGAGGAATCGGGTGATGGCGCCGTATCGACCAGCGTGGCGCTGAACGTTTGCGGGGCGATGGTCAGCAAGCCGCTGTGTTGCGGGTAGATCGCGTAGCGCATCTCGATCACGCCGTGGCGTACACCGTTGAGGTCTTTTTCGTAGGTGCGCGTGTCGCCCAGTTGTTCGATCCGCGCGTCGGCGATTTGCAGCGGGCTCAGGCTGCTGTCGTCGTACAGCGACACCGAATGGTAGATGCGCAAGGTCAGGATGGCCTGGGCCTGCACATAGACGCTGGACTGATCGAGGTTGGCCTCGATGAACACCGGATCGAGGCTGCTCTTGTCCTCGACGGTGTCGCTGGCAACCACTTGTACGGTGATCGGCTGGCTCTGCACTTCGCCCAGTTGCAATGGCGGGATCACCACGCTGCCGTTTTCTTTCGGCAGCAGGGTGACGATCCAGCGCGTGGTGGCGCGGTTGTCGCCATTGAGGGTGTTGAGCTGGTTGACCTGCCGTGTGCCGCGTACTTCGAACAACGGCTCCAGCGGCGACAGGTCAGGCTTGCCGAACTGCGTGACGTCGTCAGTTTCGAGGGTGAGTTCGACCGTCTCGCCGGAGTTCAGGCGACTGCGATCCACGCTGGCGGTCAGCTCGGCCGCTTGAGCGGTGGCCGTGCAGATCAGCAGGGGCAGCAAGAGAGCGGTGAAACGGGTCATCGAGTGTTTTCCTGATCCTGATGTTGTTGCTGTTCGTACCAGAATTTGCGTCGCAACAGTTCGCCCGGGTCGTCCGGGATCTTCCCCAGCCATTGCTCCAGTGCCTGCCGCTGTTCGCCTTCGAGGTTGTTTTCGCTCGGGCGCAGGGTCGGCACCGTGTCGGTCTGTTCTTCTTCCACGCTGCCCGCGATTTCGTTGGGGCCTGGCTGCGGCGGGGTGGTCGGTGGCGGTTCACTGGCCGACTCTGCCGGTTGCGCCTGGCTTTGGGTTTCGCTGGTCACCGCCGGGGGAGGCGCGGTGGCGGGCGGTGGCTCATCGCCGGGCAGGCTTTGTTGGTTTGGCTGATTGTCCGGTTCGGCCGGTGGTGGAGCGTTTTTCTGCTTCAGCAGATTTTCGACCAGCGCTTTGTTGGTCTGCGCCGGACGCAAATCCGGTTGCAGCTCCAGGGCCTGTTCATAGGCGTCGATGGCCGCTTCCAGCTCACCGCTTTTCGCCAGTGCGTTGCCACGATTGTAGTGCGCACGGGCATCACTGCCTTCGGCGAAGCGCTGGGCGGCGCCACTGTAGTCGCCGGCCTCGTACAACGCCACCCCTTGCCACTGGTGATCGGCAAAATGTTGCGCGGCTTCGGCCGGACGCTTCTGCTTGAGCAGGTGCAGGCCTCGCTGGTCGGGGCGCAGCCACAGGTCTTCGAAGTCGAACGCGTAGCTGGGCTGCGGCAGGCAGAACAGCAGCGGCAGACAGAACAGCCAGCCACGCCGACCCGCACACGCGGCGAGCAATAACAGTGGCAGCAGCAGCCAGTAACCTTGATCGGCCCAGGTATCCAGACGCACGGTGCGACCATCGTCACGCAGGCTGCGTGGGCCGCTGAGCAGGCCGAGCGCGGCGAGATCGCCTTCGTCCAGTTGCGCCGCTCGGTATTCGCCACCGACGCTGTTGAGGAATGCCGCCAGTCCCGGACTGTCGAGTTGCGGCACGCGGATCGCCCCCTGCTCGTCCTTGAGGAAGCTGCCGTCTTCCTGGGCAATCGGCGCACCTTCGGCGGTGCCGATGCCGAGCATCAGCAACTGCGCCGATTCGCCGTTGAGCGCGCGGCGTATGCCTTGACGTTCTTCTTCGGTCAGGGCTGAACCCACCAGCAAAATCCGCCCCTGGCCGAGGGCACCCTGTTGCAGCAGCGCCAGCGCTTTACTGACGGCGAGGTCGGCGCGATGCCCACTTTGCGGCATCAGCGACGGCTTGAGGGCGTTGAGCAGATTGCGGCTGGTCGCCAGGTCATCGGACAGCGGTACCAGCGTGTGCGCGCTGCCGGCGTAAACCACGATAGCCGTCTGCGCATCGCTGCGTGCCTGCAACAGATCGAACAACTTGCGCCGGGCTTGTTCGAGGCGCGTCGGCGGCGAGTCGGTGGCGAGCATTTCCGCGGTCAACTCCAGCACCACCACCAGCGGATCGGCGGGTTTCTGGCTGGTCTGTTCAACCCGTTCCCAACTCGGCCCGAGCAACGCCAGCAGGGTTAGCAGCCACGCCACGCCGAGGGCAATCCACGGCAGTTTGCTCTCGCGACCATTGCCCCCACTGAGCAACGCTGAATGGAAGGCTGGCGGAAGAATCATCTGCCAGCGTCCGGCGCGTTTCTGCCGGTGCCAGAGTTGCCAGAGCAGCCAGCCGAGCAGCGGCAACAGCAACAGCCACCAGGGACGGAACCAGTGCGGCCAGAGCGCGATCATCGGCGCCTCCGCAAACGCAAGCGTTTAAGGCGTTCGCGCCAGTCAGGCAACGGACTCTGCAGATTCAGCTCCTTGTTGAGCAGGCGTTGCAGCGGGTTGTCCGGCCACAGTTCGCGGGCGACCAGCAACAGGCTCAACCACAGCGCCAGCGCCAGAGGCCAGTGATACAAGGCCTGGGCCGGGCGCGCCTGGGTCGGTTGCTGAGTCACCGGTTCGAGCTGGTCGAGGGTGTCCTTGATCGTTTGCAGTTCCTTGCCGTCATGGGCACGGAAATACTGGCCGCCGGTGACTTCGGCAATTGCCTTCAGCGACGGCTCGTCAAGGTCCAGGCTCGGGTTGACGCCGAGCAGACCGGTCGAGCCGCTGTCTTCAGGGTTGGCGCCGATGCCGATCGGATAGATTTTCACGCCTTCGCTGGCGGCCAGTTTTGCAGCGGTCAGCGGATCGATCTCGCCGCCATTGTTGGCACCGTCGGTGACCAAAATCAGCACGCGGCTTTGTGCTGGCCGAAGGCGCAGGCGTTTGAGGCCCAGGCCAATCGCGTCGCCGATGGCGGTGTTCTTGCCGGCGATGCCGATCCGCGCCTCGTCGAGCCAGACGCGCACGGTATGGCGGTCGAACGTCAGCGGTGCCTGCAGATAGGCCTGGCTGCCGAACAGGATCAAACCGACCCGGTCGCCGTCGCGGCTTTCAAGAAAATCGCCGAGCAGATGCTGGACGAGTGACAGGCGGCTGACTTCTTCGTCCTGCCACTGCATGTCGGGGAAGTCCATCGAACCGGATACGTCCACCGCGACCAGCAAATCGCGCCCGCTGGCGGCAATCGGCAGCGGCTCGCCGAGCCATTGCGGACGGGCGGCAGCCATCAGCAGAACCAGCCACAACAGCACGAACGGCGCCTGCTGACGCCAGCCCGGCAGATGGGCGCGGGCGCGGCGGCGGGCGAGGCCTTCCAGATCGGCGAGGAAACTGACTTTCAGCGCCGGCTCGCCACTGTCGGCCACAGGCAGCACCAGGCGCATCAGCCACGGCAACGGCAACAAGGCAAATATCCACGGCCAGGCGAATTCAAACATGTTTGCGAATCCACGTATCGACCGCTTGGGTCAGGCCGGCGATGGCTTTGTCGTCGAGTTTGCATTCGGGCTTGTAGGCGCCTTCGACCAGCACCATCCACCGCGTCAGGCCGGCGGCGGGGCAGCGGTTATCGAGGAACGCCAGCCATTTGCGCCCGTTAAGTGTGTGGCTCTGGCTGTAAGGATAGTGGTTGCGGCACAGGCGTTTCAGCAGACCGTTGAGTTGCTGCAGCCAGGCGCCGGCCGGCGCGCCATCATAGGGCTTGGGCATTTGCGCGAGTTCGGCGAGCGCCGCGATGCGCACCGGGTCGAGCGGCTGTTCGGCGCGCGCGACCGGGCGTTTTTTCATCGGAAGAAAACCGCGCAAACGCCACACCGCGAAACCGAGCAGCGGCAGCAACAGAAGCAGTAGCCACCAGCCCGGCGCCGGTGGCCAGAAGGCTATCGGTGGCGGCGAGATCAGCGGTTGCAGTTGATCGAGGCCGCTCATCGACCTTTCCCCGGACGCTGCGGATTAAGAAACTCGCGCATCTGCTCGACCATTTCGCTCTGCGTGCTCAGCGGCATCAACAACACCCGCAGCTTCTGCGCGAGCAATTCCCAACGAGCGATGCGTGCTTCGGCCTGGGCGCGATAGCTCTGGCGCAGATCGAAGTTCAGCGTGTCGAGTTCCAATTGCGCGCCGCGTTCGGCGAATCGCAGCAGGCCGGCGGCAGGCAGGGCGTGGTCGAGCGGATCAGAGAGCGGCAGCATCAGCAGGTCACAATGGCGCGACAGCAGGCCCAATTGCTGCTCAACGCCATCGGACAGGGCGCGCTCATCGCAGATCACCACCACCAGACTGCCCGGGCGCAACACCTCCCGGGCACGGCGCAGGGCTACACCCAAGGCATCGCGATCCGGCTCGCGTTCGCTGTGCAGTGACTGATTGACCTTGACCAGACGATTGAGCAACTGCAAAAGGCTTTGCTTGCTGCGTCGTGGCTTGATTTCGTAATGCTCGTTGTCGCCGAACACCAGCCCGCCGACGCGGTCATTGTGGCCCAGCGCGGCCCAGCCAATCAGCGCGGCGACTTGTGCCGCCAGCACCGATTTGAACATGAGTCCCGAGCCGAAAAACAGCCGCGTGCTTTGCTCGACCATGATGAAAATCGGCCGCTCGCGCTCTTCATGGAACAGCTTGGTGTGCGGTTCCTGGGTACGGGCGGTGACGCGCCAGTCGATGGTGCGCACGTCGTCGCCGGCCTGATACACCCGCACTTGGTCGAAATCGACGCCACGACCGCGGAATTTCGAGTGATGCAGGCCGATCAACGGGCTGCGCTGGCTCGGCGTGGAGAACAACTGCACCTCGCGGACACGGTGGCGCATCTCGATCAGCTCGGCGAGGCTGATGCGGATACCGGGTTCGGTGGGCAGGGCGGCGTTCATGGGGGTCAAGCGACGGCGACGACGTCAAGAATCCGCTGCACCACGCGATCCTGATCGATGCCGGCGGCTTCCGCTTCGAACGACAGAATGATGCGATGGCGCAACACATCGAACAGCACCGCCTGAATGTCTTCCGGGCTGACGAAGTCACGCCCGGCCAGCCAGGCGTGGGCACGGGCGCAGCGATCCAGGGCAATCGAACCCCGTGGACTGGCACCGTAGGCGATCCACTCGGCCATCTCCGGGTCGAACTTGGCCGGGTTGCGCGTGGCCATGACCAGTTGCACCAGGTATTCCTCCACGGCGTCGGCCATGTACAAACCAAGAATCTCCTTGCGTGCGGCGAAAATCGCCTGCTGGCTGACCCGGCGTTCGGGCTTGGTCTCGCCATTCAGTGCTTCGCCACGGGCCTGCTGGAGTATGCGGCGTTCGACGGCGGCGTCGGGGAAACCGATCTTCACGTGCATCAGGAAACGGTCGAGCTGCGCTTCCGGCAGCGGATAGGTGCCTTCCTGCTCGATCGGGTTCTGCGTGGCCATCACCAGAAACAGCGGCGACAGCTCATACGTGCTGCGGCCGACACTGACCTGACGCTCGGCCATCGCTTCGAGCAGCGCCGATTGCACCTTGGCCGGCGCACGGTTGATTTCGTCCGCCAGCACAAGGTTGTGGAAAATCGGCCCTTGCTGGAACACGAAACTGCCGGTTTCCGGGCGATAGATCTCGGTGCCGGTAATGTCGGCGGGCAGCAGATCCGGGGTGAACTGAATGCGATGGAACTGGGCTTCGATGCCCTCGGCGAGTTCTTTGATCGCTTTGGTCTTGGCCAGACCGGGAGCGCCTTCGACCAGCATGTGGCCGTCGGCGAGCAGGGCAATGAGCAAACGCTCGATGAGTTTTTCCTGGCCGAGAATCTGCGTTGAAAGAAAGGTTCGCAGCGCCAGCAGCGCTTCACGATGTTCCATCGGTGACTGTTCCTGGAAAGGGGTGGCCCGAGCGTTCGGATAACGCCGGGGCTGGGGGCGTTACTTTAATCCATCGCGGGGGGTGGCGACTAACGGCATTTTGCGCAAAGTGCAAAAGATCGCGGCTTCGGGCAGCTTCTGGATTGGAGGGCGATCCCCTGTGGGAGCTGCCGAAGGCTCGGGCCGCGATCGGAAGATCTTTTGATCTTCTGGCAGCAGGAAATTTCGCGGGCGGCAGTTCTGGCCCTATCGCGAGCAGGCTCACTCCTACATGGGATTGTCGTACACCGTACTGTAGGAGTGAGCCTGCTCGCGATGAGGCCCGCCCAGCCACCCTCAAAGTTCGCTGATAAAGGTCCCGGTGCCATCCAGAATATTCTTCAGGGTCTCGACAACCTCATCCATGTCCACCATATCCGGGTTGAAGCTGATCTCCAGCACATCATCGCCATTCAGCGCATCGGCATCCGCTGCGGCGATTTCGATCTTCAGCAGAGTTTTGGTCAGGGTGACTTTAACGCCATCGAGCGTCGACGGCTCGCCATCCAGGGTGATCTCCAGCTCATCCTCATCCGGATAGCGGCTCATCAAGAACATCTCGCCCTTGTCGCTGTGGCAGCAGAGCATGGCCATGTTGTCTTCTTCGTCGTCGCACGGGTTGACGATCAGTAGGGCGGTGGTCATTTGCATGGGAAATTCCTGTCTCGACGGACGTGTGGGGCGCAATTGGCCGCGATTCTGCCAGCCCGCGGGAATTTCTGCATGTGAGAGTGTCAGAAGATGTGTCGTGAGCTCGACGCGCATCAAGGGTCGTACCTGGCACGGATGTCCCGTAAAAACGGGTATTCACGCCGCCGTTTTCCGCCATGCCTGCTAGTGTTTATCGGTGCCCGGGCTTCGGTTTACGTGCCAATGACCGAATATGTCGCAGCACCGCAAGCAGACACATTGTCGCACCCTTTAAGCTGCGCAACGGATGAGCACCCGTAAAGGCATTGTTGCAGGTCCGCACAGTCGCTTTTGCAGATGCTCATTCAATGGAAGGTGAATGTGACCTGAGTGTCCCGTCCAGCTTCACCCACCTGTCACCCTGTTTCCTCTGCCCGAGAATCAGGAACAGGGCGACACAAGCCCCGCAAGGGGTGTTGCACGCGACGCTTTCCATCAATAACAAGCTTAAGCGGAGTACCACAGATGGCGTTCTTCACCGCAGCCAGCAAAGCCGACTTCCAGCACCAACTGCAAGCGGCACTGGCGCAGCACATCAGTGAACAGGCACTGCCACAAGTGGCGCTGTTCGCTGAACAATTCTTCGGCATCATTTCCCTGGACGAGCTGACCCAACGTCGCCTCTCCGACCTCGCTGGCTGTACTCTCTCTGCGTGGCGCCTGCTTGAGCGCTTCGATCACGCGCAACCGCAAGTGCGCGTCTACAACCCTGATTACGAACGCCACGGCTGGCAGTCGACCCACACCGCGGTCGAAGTCCTGCACCACGACCTGCCATTTCTGGTCGACTCGGTCCGCACCGAGCTGAACCGTCGCGGCTACAGCATTCATACCCTGCAGACCACCGTGCTCAGCGTACGCCGTGGCAGCAAGGGCGAGCTGCTGGAAATCCTGCCAAAAGGCAGCACCGGCGAAGGCGTGCTGCACGAATCGTTGATGTACCTGGAAATCGACCGCTGCGCCAACGCGGCCGAACTGAACGTGCTGAGCAAAGAGCTGGAACAGGTTCTCGGTGAAGTCCGCGTCGCGGTCGCCGATTTCGAGCCGATGAAGGCCAAGGTGCAGGACATCCTCACCCGTCTCGACAACAGCGCCTTTGCCGTCGATGCCGACGAGAAGAACGAAGTCAAAAGTTTCCTGGAATGGCTGGTGGGCAACCACTTCACCTTCCTCGGCTACGAAGAGTTCGTGGTCACCGATCAGGCCGACGGCGGCCACATCGAGTACGACCAGAGCTCCTTCCTCGGCCTGACCAAATTGCTGCGCACCGGCCTGACCTACGAAGACCTGCGCATCGAAGACTACGCCGTGGCCTACCTGCGCGAGCCGACCCTGCTGTCGTTCGCCAAGGCCGCGCACCCGAGCCGTGTGCACCGTCCGGCTTATCCGGACTACGTGTCGATCCGTGAAATCGACGCCGACGGCAAAGTCATCAAGGAACACCGTTTCATGGGCCTGTACACCTCTTCGGTGTATGGCGAGAGCGTGCGGGTCATCCCGTTCATCCGCCGCAAGGTCGAAGAGATCGAGCGCCGCTCCGGCTTCCAGTCCAAGGCTCACCTGGGCAAGGAACTGGCACAGGTCCTCGAAGTGCTGCCGCGTGATGACCTGTTCCAGACCCCGGTCGATGAACTGTTCACCACGGTCATGTCGATCGTGCAGATCCAGGAGCGCAACAAGATTCGCGTGTTCCTGCGCAAAGACCCGTACGGGCGTTTCTGCTACTGCCTGGCCTACGTGCCGCGCGACATCTATTCCACCGAAGTTCGCCAGAAAATCCAGCAAGTGCTGATGGAGCGCCTGAAGGCCTCCGATTGCGAATTCTGGACGTTCTTCTCCGAGTCGGTACTGGCCCGCGTGCAGTTGATCTTGCGTGTCGATCCGAAAAACCGTCTCGACATCGATCCGCTGCTGCTGGAAAAGGAAGTGGTCCAGGCCTGCCGCAGCTGGCAGGACGACTACGCCGCACTGACCATCGAAAGCTTCGGCGAAGCCCACGGCACCAACGTGCTGGCCGACTTCCCGAAAGGCTTCCCGGCCGGCTATCGCGAGCGTTTCGCGGCGCATTCGGCCGTGGTCGACATGCAGCACCTGCTGAGCCTCAACGAAAAAAATCCGTTGGTGATGAGCTTCTATCAGCCGCTGGGCCAGGTTTCCGGCCAGCGCGAGCTGCATTGCAAGCTGTATCACGCCGACACGCCGCTGGCGCTGTCCGACGTCCTGCCGATTCTGGAAAACCTCGGCCTGCGCGTGCTGGGTGAATTCCCGTATCGCCTGCGTCACACCAATGGCCGCGAGTTCTGGATCCACGATTTCGCCTTCACTGCCGCTGAAGGCCTGGACCTCGACATCCAGCAACTCAACGACACCCTGCAGGACGCCTTCGTCCACATCGTCCGTGGCGATGCCGAGAACGATGCGTTCAACCGTCTGGTGCTGACCGCCGGCTTGCCATGGCGCGACGTTGCGCTGCTGCGTGCCTACGCCCGTTACCTGAAGCAGATTCGTCTGGGCTTCGATCTGGGTTACATCGCCAGCACCCTGAACAACCACACCGACATCGCTCGCGAACTGACCCGGTTGTTCAAGACCCGTTTCTATCTGGCGCGCAAGCTCGGCAGCGATGATCTGGAAGACAAGCAACTGCGTCTGGAACAAGCGATTCTGACTGCACTGGACGATGTTCAGGTGCTCAATGAAGACCGCATCCTGCGGCGTTATCTGGACCTGATCAAAGCCACCCTGCGTACCAACTTCTATCAGACTGACGCTAACGGCCAGAACAAGTCGTACTTCAGCTTCAAGTTCAACCCGCATGCAATCCCTGAGCTGCCGAAGCCAGTGCCGAAGTTTGAAATCTTCGTCTACTCGCCACGCGTCGAAGGCGTGCATCTGCGCTTCGGCAACGTTGCCCGTGGTGGCCTGCGCTGGTCCGACCGTGAAGAAGACTTCCGTACCGAAGTCCTCGGCCTGGTAAAAGCCCAGCAAGTGAAGAACTCGGTCATCGTACCGGTGGGTGCGAAGGGCGGCTTCCTGCCGCGTCGCCTGCCACTGGGCGGCAGCCGTGACGAGATCGCGGCCGAGGGCATCGCCTGCTACCGCATCTTCATCTCGGGTCTGTTGGACATCACCGACAACCTGAAGGACGGCGCGCTGGTGCCGCCAGTCAATGTCGTGCGTCACGACGACGATGACCCGTACCTGGTGGTCGCCGCGGACAAGGGCACTGCAACCTTCTCCGACATCGCCAACGGCATCGCCATCGACTACGGCTTCTGGCTGGGTGACGCGTTTGCGTCTGGTGGTTCGGCCGGTTACGACCACAAGAAAATGGGCATCACCGCCAAGGGCGCGTGGGTCGGCGTACAGCGCCACTTCCGCGAGCGCGGCATCAATGTTCAGGAAGACAGCATCACCGTGGTGGGCGTCGGCGACATGGCCGGTGACGTGTTCGGTAACGGCCTGTTGATGTCCGACAAGCTGCAACTGGTGGCTGCGTTCAACCACATGCACATCTTCATCGATCCGAATCCGGACCCGGCGACCAGCTTCGTCGAGCGTCAGCGTCTGTTCGACCTGCCGCGTTCGGCCTGGACCGACTACGACACCAGCATCATGTCCGAAGGTGGCGGTATCTTCTCGCGCAGCGCGAAGAGCATCGCGATCTCGCCGCAGATGAAAGAACGCTTCGACATCCAGGCCGACAAGCTGACCCCGACCGAACTGCTCAATGCCTTGCTCAAGGCACCGGTGGATCTGTTGTGGAACGGCGGTATCGGTACTTACGTCAAGGCCAGCACCGAAAGCCATGCCGACGTGGGCGACAAGGCCAACGATGCACTGCGCGTCAACGGCAACGAACTGCGCTGCAAAGTCGTGGGCGAGGGCGGTAACCTCGGCATGACCCAGCTGGGCCGTGTTGAATTCGGTCTGAATGGTGGCGGTTCCAACACCGACTTCATCGACAACGCCGGTGGCGTGGACTGCTCCGACCACGAAGTGAACATCAAGATCCTGCTGAACGAAGTGGTTCAGGCCGGCGACATGACCGACAAGCAACGCAACCAGTTGCTGGCGAGCATGACCGACGAAGTCGGCAATCTGGTGCTTGGCAACAACTACAAGCAGACTCAGGCCCTGTCCCTGGCGGCGCGTCGTGCTTACGCGCGCATTGCCGAGTACAAGCGTCTGATGAGCGATCTGGAAGGCCGTGGCAAGCTGGACCGCGCCATCGAGTTCTTGCCGACCGAAGAGCAACTGACCGAGCGCGTCGCTGAGGGCCACGGCCTGACCCGTCCTGAACTGTCGGTGCTGATCTCCTACAGCAAAATCGACCTGAAAGAGCAGCTGTTGGGCTCGCGGGTGCCGGACGACGATTACCTGACCCGCGACATGGAAACGGCGTTCCCGCCGACCCTGGTCAGCAAGTTCTCCGAAGCCATGCGTCGCCACCGTCTGAAGCGCGAGATCGTCAGCACCCAGATCGCCAACGATCTGGTCAACCACATGGGCATCACCTTCGTTCAGCGACTCAAAGAGTCGACCGGCATGAGCCCGGCGAACGTGGCTGGCGCTTATGTGATCGTGCGCGACATCTTCCACCTCCCGCACTGGTTCCGTCAGATCGAAGCGCTGGACTATCAGGTGTCCGCTGACGTGCAGCTGGAGCTGATGGACGAGCTGATGCGTCTGGGTCGCCGTGCCACGCGCTGGTTCCTGCGTGCCCGTCGCAACGAGCAGAACGCTGCCCGTGACGTCGCGCACTTCGGTCCGCACCTGAAAGAACTGGGTCTGAAGCTCGACGAACTGCTCAGCGGTGAAATCCGTGAAAACTGGCAGGCGCGTTATCAGGCTTATGTCGCAGCCGGTGTACCGGAGTTGCTGGCGCGTATGGTTGCGGGCACCTCGCACCTGTACACGCTGCTGCCGATCATCGAAGCCGCAGACGTCACCGGGCAGAACCCGGCCGAAGTGGCCAAGGCCTACTTCGCCGTCGGCAGTGCACTGGACATCACCTGGTACCTGCAACAGATCAGCGCATTGCCGGTTGAAAACAACTGGCAAGCCCTGGCCCGTGAAGCGTTCCGCGATGACGTCGACTGGCAACAGCGCGCCATCACCATCTCCGTCCTGCAACAGGGCGACGGCACCCAGGACGTGGAAGCACGCCTGGCGCTGTGGATGGCCCAGCACGACAGCATGATCTCGCGCTGGCGCGCCATGCTGGTGGAAATCCGTGCGGCGAGCGGCACGGACTACGCCATGTACGCGGTGGCCAACCGTGAGCTGCTGGATCTGGCACTGAGCGGGCAAGCGGTTGTGCCTGCGGTGACTGCGACTGCCGAGCTTGAATTGGCATAAGTAGTGGCTGAATGAAAAAGCCCCGGTATCGTGAGATGCCGGGGCTTTTTTATACGTTTTTTCTTGGCTATTTGTGATAACGCAATACTGCGGCAACTCTGGAACCATTTTGTGACACGGCTCCACCAGCGAGTATGCGACCGTCCTTTTGCAGTATCACAAGCCTGGCATTACCGCCGCTGGGGAAAAATCTGATGCCGTTTTCGCCAAAATCTGCATCAAGACTTCCATCAGATCTGTAACGTCCCAGCATGCCGGTGCCTGCAGCGAAGCGTGAACCTGCCAATACGATTTTTCCGTCATCCTGGAGAGCTCCTGCAATCCACTCGTCCGAAAAACCCGCAGGAGTGAGCACCGGCTTGCCGAGGTTGAATGTTGTATCGAGATGGCCATCCTTGTTCAGTCTGGTCAAGAAACCTCGAGTGGGTGGTAGATCAGAGCCCATGGAAGGCGCTGTAGTTCTTCCGATTGCCCATATCTGATGGCCCTGCACTTGTTGCAAATTCCATATTTCCGAGCCTGCATCAGACGGTTCTTCGAGTAGCGCATATCCGTCTTTTGCAAATGTGCGATCGAGTTGTCCATTCAAGTCATACCCCACCAGCAATCCGTAACTAAGACGTTGGGTCATTACGAAGGTACCGACGATAAGCCGCTCACTCTCGATGACGTTCACTGAGCTGGGATATAGATCGTAGTCCTTGTAGGAAACTTTGACATACCCGCTGCCGTTGAATGTCAGGTCCAGTTCTCCTTTTTCGGTAAGTCGTACGAGGTAAGTGATATAGCCGAAGTACTTCCAGAAAATCAGGATTTTTCCGTCGCTCAACACCGTCGCACCATTGGATAGGGAGCTCGCTTCAGCACTTTGCGAGCGCTCTCTCATAAAAACGTCGGAGGGAGGTGGGATCGCCACTTTGCCTTTGTCGGCAAATGTCTCATCCAGACTGCCATCTGGAGTAAATCGTGCTACACAAATTCTGTCACCCCAACCGCGTAGATCACCGGTGATCAATATTCGACCCTGTTGATCTATGTTGACTGTCAATGCCTGTGATTTGTGATCATCAAGAAAGGTGTCAATGACGTAACCGGCGCCGCCAAAGTTGGTATCCAATTTGCCATCGGCGGTGATGCGAGCCACATAAAACTTGTCATCATGAGTCCTACCCGCTGCATAGGTATTGTCATTCGTGTCCGTCGTCATCCCAAAAAGGTAGTCAACGTCGCGGAAGTAAGCGGCGCCGTCATCGCCGAAAGTTAAATCAAGGTCTCCTGCTTTGTACTCTTCAGTCTTCATTTTTTGCTCCGTAAATTGACGCTCCTGCAGGCATCAGCATATTTCGCGGAGCGGTCATGTATTAGGGGGCGGGTGAGCAGGGCTGTCTACTGTAAAATCTGACAGTAGACAGGGCTTGGATTATATGATTGTTGCGCCGCAAGTTCAGGGCGAATAGAGCTTGTAAGTCCCAGTGTCGCGGAATGGCGGGGCTTTTTCATGTATGAGGTTTTTGTGTTGGGTTGTCTGGTTTCATCGTAAGTCTCACTCCCACAGTTGGAATGCGTTCCCTTGTAGGAGTGAGCCTGCTCGCGATGGCGCCCTTTGTTTCAATGCATCGTCGCGCTTAGCTATAAGGTTGTGTCGACGTCGGGTAATCGACATTGCGTTCGAGAATATCCAAAGTGAACGTCACGGACTCCCCTGGTGCTTCGCCATAAAGATAGATATTCGGATCCGTCCGCAGTTTGCGTTTAATGAAGGCGTCGTTTCGTGCTTTCAGTCGAATATCTGCGCGGTTGCCTGTGAATTGGTCGAGCGTGACGTAGCGGCCCTTACTATCAACAAGGTTGTACGAAGTGGTGTCGCCTCCGGCTGGAAAATAGGCGCCGAGGAGGCCGTCACGGCCCTTGCTGATGAAGTAACCAAAATGCTGGGCGCTGCGTATTTGAATGTTGTAATAGTCGCCGTAGCAGCGGAAGTAAGCCACGATACCCTGCGTATCGTCATTGCCGCCATCATAGGGGACCATGCTTTCTGCTATTTCCGAATAGGCGTGAGCGGTTGTGAGAATATGGTCCGAATGCTTCGGAAACTGGATGGGATGCTGATCGACAAAAATAGCCGGGGCATTGCCGGCGCTTATTCGAGCGATAAAGGATTTCTCTGTATTTGTGCTCATGAACTTCTCTTTGTATAAAAATCGAATTCGAATTTAGTTAAACTGAACGAGCGTTGGCTCGCGTTCAAACAGTAATTGGCGATGCTTGTGGTGTCCAAGAGAAGTGCGTGAGTGAATGTGTATGTGTTAAAGATTTTTCGTGTGGTTTTGTCGATGCTTAATGATTTGCCATTTATAACTCGGCTGAAAGTGCTTGCTGATTGGCTTGAATAAAAAAGGCGTAAACGGCAGGTTTACGCCTTTTTATTTATCGCCGGGAGCAACAGCCATCAATGTTCCAACGGGATCAACACTTGCTCCTCTGGCGCCAATACCATGAACACCAGCAACTTGGCAGGCTTGCTCTGGCTGGCATTTTTCGACACTAAATGTTCGGAGCCGGCGGGTTCGTACCAGAACTGACCCTTTTTGTAAGTGATCGCCTGTTCACCCTTGACCTGAGAAATCACCTCACCTTCGAGCACATAGGCCATGGCGGTGCCTTCGTGTTTGTGAGCAATCGAGGATTGGCCGGGTTGGTAGTCGACTTCGATCATCATGGCTTTTTTGCCGGGGGCGTTTTTCAGCAGTTGTTCTTGCAGCACGGTGACTTTCTCCGAGGGATCGTGGGCCAGGGCGGCGGTCGAAAGGCTAAAGGCGAGGGCGGCGGCGAGCAGGGGCAGGGCTTTCATGGCGGGTTACCTGTGAGGTCGGGTGTTGCTGATCACAGTAGTCCGCGGGGCGGGGCATTCAAACGGCCAATGTTCGCGAAGATGGGGGGGCCAATTGGCGGTGTCAGAGGAATTTGCGGCGCGGCGCAAGACGCCTTCGCGAGCAAGCTCGCTCCCACAGGGTTCGGGGTTGCTCAGCTATCTTGGGAGCAACGAATAACCTTGTGGGAGCGAGCTTGCTCGCGAACGGGCCGGTTCAGACGATCGGGAAGCTGTTGAAGTCCACGCTATTGGCCAGTCGACTATCAATCAAATCGATAAACCCCTGCGCCTCGGGCCGGTTGAAATGCGCTTGCATCGCCGCTTCGGACTGCCAGCGGGCGCTGACCATCCAGCGGTGGCTATCCTCGGGGCAGCGGTCGACCAGGTAAGAGTCGCAGCCTGGGGTTTCGCGCAGGGTGTCGACGATTTTCTGCAGTTGCTTGCCCAGTTCGTCCGAACGGCCGGCGGCGGCCTGCACCTGGACGGTGTTGATCACTTCGTTGGACATTGCTCACACTCCTGAATCAGGCCGGACGAATCCTGCTCATTGAGGGATAACGCCTGTGCAGAATAGGCCCGCGCGGGTGAATCACCAATAACCAATCGGCAGTTAAAGCCTTATACCAACGGCTCATGACAGCTGTTCGAGGATGTCATGCAGGCGGTCCAGGGCGATGTCGATATCCAGCGTCTCGATGGCGCCAAAGCCGAAGTACAACGCGCTTTGCACCGGTTGCTGGTAATAGAAACTGTCGATGGCGTACAGCCCGACCTCGACCTTTTTTGCCAGCTCGATCACCAGCGCCAAGTCGATCGGCTTCTTGCGCAGCGCCGCCATGTGGAATCCGGCGCTGGGCGGCACCGCTTCGAGCCACGGCGAGAGGTCGCTGGCCATACGCGCGAGAATCCGCTCGCGACGTTGGGCGTAAATCGTGTGGCAGCGGCGGATATGCTTGAGCAGGCAGCCCTCGGCGATGAATTTGGCCAGCGCCCATTGCGGCAGAGTGGACGCATGCAGGTCGGTGAGCTGTTTGGCGCGGACCACCGCTTCGAGGATCGCCGGCGGCAGGATCGCATAACCCAAACGCAGCTCGGGCAGCAGGGTTTTCGAGAAGGTGCCGACGTAGGCAACGATGCCGCGCGGGTCCAGGCTGTACAGCGAATCCGTCGGGCGGCCTTCATAGCGAAATTCGCTGTCGTAGTCGTCCTCGATAATGATCGCACCCAGCTCATGGGCCCGGGCCAGCAAGGCCTCACGCCGCGCCGGACTCATCGGCATGCCCAGTGGGAACTGATGCGACGGCGTGACATAGATCAGCCGTGTGTCATCGGGAATCATCTCGACCTGAATGCCTTCGGCGTCCACCGGGATGCCGACCACTTCGGCACCGTGGCTGGCGAACAACAAACGTGCCGGCGGGTAGCCGGGGTCTTCGATCGCCACCCGGCTGCCGGGGCTGATCAGTACGCGGGCGAGCAGGTCCAGCGCCTGTTGCGCGCCGTTGCACACCACAATGTCTTCATCCTGGCAGGTCACCCCACGGGAATAGGCGATGTGCCGGGCAATCGCGTTGCGCAGCGCCGGCAAACCTTCGGGCACGCTGTAGAAGCCTTTGGACGTCGCCATCTGGCGCATCGCATGGGCAACACAGCGCCGCCAGTCATCGTGGGGAAACTGGCCCTTGCTGGTGGCGCCACCGATAAAGTCGTAGCGCAGCGAACCTTCCAGCGTCGGATGCCGCAGAAAAACCGGCAGGTTGCGCCAGCGCTCGATCAGTTCGGCGCTGGCCAGCTCGCTGTGGCTTTGTTTGCGCTGAACCTGCGCCGGGCGGGCATTGACGTAAGTGCCTTTGCCGACCACGCCGGTGAGGAAGTTCTCGTAAGTCAGTTGCGCGTAGGTGTCGGAAATGGTCTTGCGTGAAATGCCTAGCTGCTCGGCGAGCAAACGGCTGGGCGGCAGTTGCGTCCCCGCCGCCAGACGCCCGGATTCGATGGCGCCGCGCAGCTGTTGGTACAACTGACCGGCGAGGTCCTTGCGGCCGTTGATCACGACGTGAAGTTCCATACCGGCGCGGCTCCTGGGGCGATTGAAGTGTCGGGCAGATTAGCGCTGTTGTGCATTGAGCAGAAGTTGCGTGGAGTAAAAACCGCAAATTGGCGCAAAACCCTTGTAGGAGTGAGCCTGCTCGCGATAGCGGTGGATCAGCCACATCAATGTTGAATGACACACCGCTATCGCGAGCAGGCTCACTCCTACAGGTGAACGCATTCCAATTGTGGGAGTGAGCCTGCTCGCGATAGGGCGATTCGCCTCACCGCGATATGGGGATCAAACCCCGGCTTTCGGCGAAGCCAGCGAATCATTGCCGGTGACGGTTGCCGTTTCGGTGGCCACCTCGGCATTGGTTTTCAGCTTGTTCAGCTCTTCCCCGGCCCGCTCGATTTTCGCTCGCACGTTATTCATGTCCTGACGGCTTTTCTCCAGCAGACTCTTCGCCGAACAATGGCCGGTAATGCCACGGGCCACCGCCATGCCGCCGAGCGCCACCTGAATCAGGCCGAACACGCCGCCGCGGCGCAGGCCCTTGCCGAGCATGATCACGCCGCCGGTCAACGAACCAATGCGTTCCCAACCGTGGACGTTCTGCTGCGATGGCGTCTGAAACGGGGTGGTGTCGATGCGTTCAACGCGTTTGAGCTCGCTCATGATCTATCTCCAGGCAGTGTGCGATTGATAGATAAGCTGACTGCCGGGGCGCTCAGCTCGTTCCATCGGATGTGCGGCGTTTCAGCGGAATTTTGGCCCGGAGCGGGTGTTCAAGCCCTTGGCCATGCGGTCGTAGAGCACGACGTTGACCGTGGCGGCGAGGTTCATGCAGCCGGTGGTCGGGATGTACACGACGTCTTCGCACCAGTCGCGAATCTCTTTATCCAGCGATCCGTCTTCAGGGCCGAAGATATACAAGGCGCGGTCGGGGTGGGTGTATTCCGGTAGCGGGCGGGCGCCTTCGACCAGTTCCACGGCCACGGGCACGCAGTTGAGCGGAAGAATCTTCTTCAAGTCGTCGATGCCGATCAACGGGATGTCGTAGTGCACGCGTTTGGTGTCGGTGACGAAGTCGGCGGCGCGTTCATAACGCTTGCCGGTGTAGAACACCGACGCCACGCCGTAGCAGCCTGCGGCGCGCATCACCGAACCGACGTTCTCCGGTGATTTGGGGTTATACAAACCAATGCAGCTGTACCGTTTGTCTGCCACGAGCGGGGTGCCTTCCGGAAAAAGAGGGCGATTATACGGGGATTGGGGGAGGGCGGGCAGATTCGAGATTTGTGGTGTTCAGGAGATCGTTATCGCGAGCAGGCTCACTCCTACTTTTGGAATGCGTTCCCCTGTAGGCCTTCGCCTGCTCGCGATGAGGCCCTTACGGCCAACAAAGATCTTCAGTCTTCTTTTTTCATCAGGCCAGCAAGGGCCGCAAACGGGTTATGCGTCGCCTTGGCAATCTTCGGCGTGCTCAGCGAGCCCTCGCCGAAATACTGCTGGTCGGTATAACGCGAATGTTCGTTGTCGTGGCAGTACAGGCACAACAGCTCCCAGTTCGAACCGTCCTGCGGGTTGTTGTCGTGGTTGTGGTCGCGGTGGTGGACGGTCAGTTCGCTCAGGCGCTTGCCGGAAAATTCACGGGCGCAGCGGCCGCACACATGCGGGTACATTTTCAGGGCCTTGTCGCGGTAGCCCATTTCCTTGTCGCGCTGGTTGTCGGCAAGGATGCGATCCAGTTTCGACGTGTTGGTGGGGGTGGACGAACTCATGGGTTCACCTTTGTAAAAAAGACGGATGACGGTTATGCGCAGAGTTTAGCTCAGCCCTTGAGCTTCTCGGCAATCCAGATCGTGTGCCGCGTGCCCTTGTTGCCGTGGGCGAAGACCTGGACTTCTTCGGCCTTGAAACCGGCCTTCTTCAATTTGTCGGAAAACTGCCGGTCGGCGCTGGCCGACCACACGGCGAGCACGCCTTTGGGGCGCAGTGCCTTGGCACAGGCATTCAGGCCCGCAGCGGAATACAACCAACTGTTGGCTTTCTGGGTCAGGCCTTCGGGGCCGTTATCGACGTCGAGCATGATCGCGTCGAAACCATTTGGCTCGCTTTGCAGCACGTTGGCTACGTCTTCCTGACGGATCACCGTGCGCGGATCAAGCAGCGGACGACCGGACTTCTCGCCAAGCGGGCCGCGATTCCACTCGACCACGCCGGGCACCAGTTCGGCGACCACCACTTCGGCGGTCTTGCCCAAGTGCTTAAGCGCCGAGGCGAGGGTGAAGCCCATGCCCAGCCCGCCGATCAGCACGCGCGAATTCGGCCGCCCGGCGACCTTGCGGCACGGAATCTCGGCCAGTGCGTCTTCCGAACCGTGCATGCGCGTATTCATCAGTTGCCCGCCGTCGCCGCCCTGGATCTTGATGACGAAATCCTCGCCATATTCGAACAGGCACAGGGCACCGCCGCTTTCAGGGATCGGCGTGGTGTCGAGCAGAACGAAACGTTTCATGGAAATCTCTACAAGGGGGGAAGGCAAGCAGGCGCGTTGGGAGTAGCCTGAACACAGACTAAGGCCAAACGGAGCCCTTGATGAAGCGCACCATTCTAACGGTCATTACCCTGGCCGCGCTCGCGATTACTGCAGTGCAGGCCCAGCAAAGCATTCCGGTCAGCCCGACGCCGCAGCCCGGCTCGCCCGGCACCGCGACGCCCACCCCGTATCCACAGATCACCCCGATTACCCTGCCCAAGTCGGGCGCCGGCAGTGGCAGTCCGCCGCTGGTGCCGATCGAAATGCCCAGCCCGCCGAGCAAGGATCAGCCGGTGCCGGGCCTCGAGCCGAACGGCGGCAAGGCTAAATCCCCCGGCGGCTAAACCTGCTGCGCGGCCAATTGACCGTCGGCCATGCGCAGGCGCCTGGACAGCGAGACGGCAAGGGCGCGGATGATCTTGGCGGCAATCTTCGGCGCGTCGTTGAGCATTTTTTCCAGCGAGTCCTTGCCCAGGTTCAGTAACTGACAGTTGCTCGCGGCGATGCAGGTGGCCGAACGGCGTTCGCCATCGAGCACGGCCATCTCACCGAAGGCGCGGCCACTGCGCAGCGTGGCCATGGTGATGACCTGACCGTCGGCGCCGGTTTTCTGCACGGCGACCTGGCCGGTGTGGAGGATGCACATGAAACTGCCGGCATCGCCCTCACGGAAAATCGCCTCGCCTTCAGCCACCGTGCTGATGCTGAAATAGCCGGACGCCGCCGCGAAGTCGGCCAGCTGCAATTGATCGAACAGGCCACAGTCCATCAGCCAGTCGCGGATTTCGTTGTTCAGTAGGGTCGGTTCTGACATGTCGATGCGGTCTTTTGGATTTCACATTTTTAGGCGTTACACAGTCCCTTGTAGGCGTGAACCTGCTCGCGATACGGTGTGTCATTCAAAATCACTTTGGCTGACACACCGCTATCGCGAGCAGGCTCACTCCTACATTGGATCTTCGGTGGCTTGGGTCTGGTGTTAAGACCCAAGCCACCGACAGAGTTCCTCAGGCAATCCCCAAAACCTTGAACACAAACGCATATTCGAGCGCTACGTCACGTAATCCCTGATAGCGCCCGCTCATCCCGCCATGCCCGGCACCCAGCTCAGTCTTGAGCAACAGCAGGTTGTCGTCGGTCTTGGTAGCGCGCAATTTCGCCACCCATTTGGCCGCTTCCCAATACTGCACGCGGCTGTCGTTGTAGCCGGCGATCACCAGCATCGGCGGATAATCCTGCGCGGTGACGTTTTCGTACGGCGCATAAGCCTTGATCCGATCATAGACCTCCGGTTCTTCCGGGTTGCCCCATTCGTCGTATTCGGTCACGGTCAGTGGCAGTTCGGGGTCGAGCATGGTGTTGAGCACATCGACGAACGGCACTTCGGCAATCGCCACGCCGAACAGGTCCGGACGCTGATTGAGTACCGCGCCAATCAGCAAACCCCCGGCGCTGCCGCCGCTGATCGCCAGTTGTTCCGCTGTGGTGATGCCGTTGAGAATCAGAAATTCGGCGCAGGCGATGAAGTCGCTGAAGGTGTTGTGTTTGTGTTCCTGCTTGCCGGCGCGATACCAGGCTTCGCCCAGCTCACCGCCGCCCCGCACGTGGGCAATGGCGAACGCCATGCCGCGATCCAGCAAGCTCAGGCGCGCGTGGGAGAACCATGGATCGAGGCTCGAACCGTACGCGCCGTAACCGTACAGGTACAGCGGCACCGCTTGACCGACCATTTCGCGTTTCATGACCAGGCTGATCGGCACCTGGGTGCCGTCCGGGGCGCTCGCCCACAGGCGCTGGCTGACGTAGGCATCGGCGTCGAACGGGCCGAGAACCGGAGTTTCCTTGAGCACGGCTTGCTCGCCAGTGGCGAGGATCAACTGACGCACCTGGGCCGGACGATTCAACGCTTCGTAGCGCAGGCGAATGCGATCGCTCTCGAATTCCAGGCTGTTCTGCACATAAAGGCTGTAGGCCGCGTCCGGCAATTGCACGCGATACGGCGCCAGCCCCTGCGGGTGAACCTCGATGATCGGCAGGCCACCTTCGCGCAGACTGAGGGTCATGGCCCGGGTGTTGAGGCTGACGCCATCGAGCATCACCTCGTCGCTGTGCGCAATCAGGTTCTGCCAGTCGGCCTCGCTCGGCGGCACGCCGGTATCCGGCGCCTGATACAAGGCGAAGTTGATACCGTCGCGGTTGGTGCGGATAAACCAGGTCCACTCGCCGTCGAGCAGGCCGTGGTCGACATCGTATTCGTGATCCTCAACCCGTGGCGCCAGGCACGTGAACGGCAGGTGCGGCTGATTGGCGTCCAGCACCCAGACTTCGCTGGTGGTCTTGCTGCCCAGCGTCAGCAGCAATTGCTGCTCGGAGCTGGCGCGATAGCAATGCAGGAAAAAGCGCCCGTCCGCTTCGTGGAAGACTTCTTCGGCGGCGGTGCCATCGAGGCGGTAGCGGAACAACTTGTGCGGGCGGTGGGTGTCGTCAAGCACGCCGAAAAACAGGGTCAGGCTGTCGTTGGCCCAAGTCATGCTGCCGTCGCAGTCTGTGAATTCCAGCTCGCTGACCTTGTCGCTGGCCAGTTCCTTGACGAACAGCGTGTAGACCTCATCGCCCGAGGCATCGACGCTGTAGGCCAGACGCTGGTGATCGGGGCTGATGCTGAACGCGCCCAGCGAAAAGAAGCCACCGTTGGCCAGCTCATTCGGGTCGAGCAGCAGTTGCTCGCGGCTTTCGTCCAGCGTCAGGCTGTCGTCCGCCGGACGCGGGCAGCGGTAATGCCGAGCGTATTCGTCACCGGCCGTGGTGCGCGTGTAATAGAGATACGGCCCCCACGGCGAGGGCAGGGACAGGTCGGTTTCAAGAATCCGCCCCTTGATCTCTTCGAACAGGCGCTCGCGCAACTCGGCCTGATCGGCGGTCTGCGCCTCTTGATACGCGTTTTCGGCCTTGAGGTAATCAAGCACCGCGTCGGTGTCGCGTTCCTGCAGCCAGGCATACGGGTCGACGCCGGCGGCCCGGTGGGCAATCGGGGCAGTGATGACATTGGCGGATTGGGGCATGGAAGGCTCTCGGACAAATATACAAATGAGGTTTTTCGCAGCACTTGAGACTGCCGCAAACCCTGTAGGCCTTCGCCTGCTCGCGATAGCGGTGGGGCATTCAAATCAATTCTGACTGATACACCGCTATCGCGAGCAGGCTCACTCCTACAAGGGATGTGTCTATTGGGACAAGCCGCATGGGCGAAAAGTCGTTACTATAAGCGTCTCTTTGCCTGCCTTGCCATGGACACCATGACCGAGAACGACTATCTGATCGCCTGGGGCCTCTACGCCTTTGCCGCTGTGGGCTGCCTGTTGGTGGGAATGCGCCTGACCACCTGGATGTGGCGCTGGCTGCGTGAACCGCTGCGGGTACTGATGGCAGTCTTGCTGTTCAGCCCGACCATCGTCGACCCGGTGAAGGCCAAGGTCGCGCCGTCGGTCGCCATCACCGCGCTGGACCTCGCCTTCAAGGTCGGCAATAACGCCTGGCGGGCGGTTTCCGATTTGTTCATGTACGGCATGATCGCTTTCGGTCTGTATCTGATCTTCGTGCTGATCCGCTTCCCGCTCGAACGCGCGTCGAAAGCCCGCCGCGAACAGGCCGAGGCGGCCAGGGCGGCGGCCCGCGCCGATGAGCGTGACGACGACCAGCCGTTCGGCGCGGCCGGTGATGACCGTTACGGTCGCCCACCGGTACCGAGCAATCCGCAGCGCATGCGGGTCGAGCCGCGTCTGTAATCCGAGAGTCCGCACATGTGTGAATTACTGGGCATGAGTGCCAACGTGCCGACCGACATTGTGTTCAGCTTCACCGGCCTGATGCAGCGCGGCGGTCGCACCGGGCCGCACCGCGACGGTTGGGGCATCGCCTTCTACGAGGGCCGTGGCCTGCGCCTGTTCCAGGATCCGGCGGCGAGCAGCGAGTCCGAAGTCGCCAATCTGGTGCAGCGCTATCCGATCAAGAGTGAAGTGGTCATCGGCCACATCCGCCAGGCCAACGTCGGCAAGGTCTGCCTGTCCAATACCCATCCGTTCGTGCGCGAGCTGTGGGGGCGCAACTGGTGCTTTGCGCACAACGGCCAACTCGCCGATTTCACCCCGATCAAGAGTTTCTACCGCCCGGTCGGCGATACCGACAGCGAGGCGGCCTTCTGCGATTTGCTCAACCGTGTGCGTGCAGCCTTTCCGGAACCCGTCGATATCGAAGCGCTGTTGCCCGATCTGGTCGCTGCCTGCGCCGAGTATCGCAGCAAGGGCGTGTTCAACTGCCTGCTCAGCGACGGTGACTGGCTGTTCTGTTATTGCTCGACCAAACTGGCACAGATCACCCGGCGCGCACCGTTCGGCCCGGCGCGGTTGAAGGATGTCGATGTGATCGTCGATTTCCAGGCGGAAACCACGCCCAACGACGTGGTCACCGTTATCGCCACCGAGCCTTTGACCGAAAACGAAACCTGGACCCGCTACGAACCGGGCCAATGGAGCCTGTGGCGACGCGGTGAATGCGTAAGCCACGGCAAGACCGAATAAGGATTGCACCTCATGTTGCTCAGTTATGTACGGCTGGTGTTGTTTGCAGCGGGTCTGTTGATCGGTGTCCAGGTGCCGGGGTTCATCAACGATTACGCCAAGCGCGTCGAGGCGCACCTGATCGAAGCGCAGACGGGCCTGCGTGGTTTTCAGGGCACGGCCGAGCAGTTTTTCAAAGGCGATATGCAGGCATTGGTTGCGCATTACCGTGCCAGTGAAGACCCGATCTTTCGCAGCGATGCCGACAGCCTGAATACCTTGCTCACCCGACAGGTTGCCTTGGATAAACAGTTTCAGGCGATGCAGGGGCCGTGGTACATCCGCTTCCTGCAGGTAGTACTGGCCGCCGATCCGGACATCCGCAAGGAGACCTGGAATGGCTACAGCTATCAGATTCTGCTGACGCCCGAAGCGATGATCTGGGGCATGAGCGGGGCGTTGCTGCTGTCGTTCGGCATTGAATGCCTGTTCCGCCTGATCGATTGGGTGGTGCTCGGTGGCCGGCGTCTGCGCCAGAGCCGGCCGATCGAAGATCGCGACGTACGTGGCTTGTAAGGCTTAAGACAATCCGCTGAGTCAAGAGGGGATTCTGTGGCAGGGGGATCCTGTGGCGAGGGGATTTATCCCCGTTGGGCTGCGCAGCAGCCCCAAAACCTGCAACTGCGGGGCCTCTGAAAGATCGCATTGGCCGTAATGACGACTGCTGCGCAGCCGAGCGGGGATAAATCCCCTCGCCACGGGATGTGGTCAGTCGGTGAGGGTGATGTAGTCGTTGCCCACCTTGTGCGCATACCCCACCAGCACCTGCTGACACAACGTCACAATCTCCTCGACCCACTCAACCCCGACCCGCCACGACACCACCACTGGCAGATTCGCCGGTTGCTGATCGATGTCGAGCAAGGTCAATTCCCCGCGCGCCAGCTCTTCAGCCACCAGCACCGGTGGCAGCGCGCCAATACCAAAACCATCACGCAGCAATCGGGTAATCGCCGACACCGAATTCACGCAGTTCAAGCGCGGTGCCATGATGCCGTTGGCCTGCATCAGCGCGAGTATGTCCTGGTGCGGTCGTGAGTTTTTCGAGTAGGTGATGATCCGCTCCTGCGCCAGTTCGGCGAGGTCGGCGTAGTCGCGGTTGTAGATCGAGTTGCTGGCGACAATCCAGCCCAGCGGATGGCTGGCCAATTCCAGGCTGCGCACGCTTTCATGGCGTACCAGGTCGGTCTGCAGAATGATATCGAGAAAGCCTTTTTGCAGCTGATCGCAGAGATTCAGCGCGGTATCGGCCACCAGTTCGATTTCCAGCCGCGGATACAGATCGGTGATCTGCGCTACCAACGGGCTGAGCCAGGTATGGATGACCGTGTCCATCACACCGATGCGCACCCGGCCGACCTTGCTCGAGCGGGTCTCGATCGACTGTTTCAGCGCCGCCATGGTGTCGAGCATCTGCTCGGCGTAGTCCAGCACTTTCAGACCTTCCGGCGTCAGGCTGACGCCGCGCGAATCGCGCAGAAACAGCTTCACCCCCAGCTCGCCCTCAAGCACTGCAATGCGGCTGGAAATCGACGCCTGGGTGGTGAACAGCTTGTCGGCGGTCAGGCGAAAACTCTTCAGTCGGGCGACCCAGACAAAGGTCTCGAGAAACTTCAGGTTCATGGGCAAGGCTCGGGTGACAAATTTTTCTTATGCCTAAGGCGGGTTTTTATTCGTTGGACTGCGCAGGGCAGGGCGGCGAAAAATCGGCGCATCCGGTTCCCACGATAGGCGTCGTCGGGGCTGCGAACAAGACCAATAAAAACCTGCGGAGATTTGCCATGAGTGCTCCCGACACCGTCCCTTTACCCAAGCCTGCGGCACGTCCGGGGCCGTTCGACTGGTATCGCAACATCAATCAGCAGGAGCGCCGCACTTTCTGGAGCTGCAAGATCGGCTATGGCCTGGATGGCATGGACACGCAGATGCTCAGCTTCGTCGTGCCGACGCTGATTGCAATGTGGGGCATCACCACCGGTGAAGCCGGACTGATCCACACCAGCACACTGATCGCCTCGGCCATTGGCGGCTGGGTCGCCGGTATTCTCTCTGACCGCATTGGTCGCGTGCGCACCCTGCAACTGACCGTGCTGTGGTTTGCGTTCTTCACTTTCCTCTGCGGCTTCGCACAAAACTACGAACAACTGTTAATTGCCCGCACCCTGATGGGCTTCGGTTTTGGTGGCGAGTGGACCGCCGGCGCCGTGCTGATCGGTGAAGTGATCCGCGCCCAGGATCGCGGCAAAGCGGTGGGCATGGTGCAATCTGGCTGGGCGCTGGGCTGGGGCCTGACGGCGATTCTGTATGCGCTGCTGTTTTCGGTGTTGCCACCGGAAGATGCCTGGCGCGCGCTGTTCATCCTCGGCATCGTGCCGGCGGTGTTCGTGATTTTCGTCCGTCGATTGGTGAAAGATCCGGAGATCTATCGCCAAGCCAAAGCCGCGCAAACGCCTGAGAATCCAGCGAAGTTCTACGAGATTTTTGCCCCGGGCATGCTCTTCACGACCTTTCGCGCTTCGTTGCTGACCACCGGCGCGCTGGGCGGTTACTACGCGATCACGTCCTGGCTGCCAACCTTCCTCAAAAACGAGCGCGGTTTGAGCGTGCTTGGCACTGGCGGTTATCTGGCGATGGTCATCGTCGGCTCCTACGTCGGCTATGTGGTCAGCGCTTATCTGACCGATCTGTTGGGACGCAAAAGAAACTTCATCCTGTTTGCCGTCGGATCCTTCACGATTGTGTTGCTGTACACCCAGATGCCGGTCAGCAACGGTGTGATGCTGTGGCTGGGCTTTCCGCTGGGTTTCTTCGCCTCAGGCATATTCAGCGGCATGGGCGCGTTTCTTACCGAACTGTTCCCCACGCGCATTCGCGGTTCGGGACAGGGCTTCTGCTACAACATCGGTCGAGCGCTGGCAGCGCTGTTTCCCCTGCTGATCGGTCTGCTCAGTCAGAAAGTGCCGCTGAGCATGGGCATCGGTGCCTTCGCGGCGGTGTCCTACGGCGTGGTCATTCTCGCGGCGTTGAGCCTGCCAGAGACGCGGGGCAAGCAACTGGACGCGCAGTAACTGATAACCTGCGGGGCACTGTCCTACAGATAAAAAGACAAGCAGCTACAGGAGTGTTCACCGTGAGCCGCCTGCTATTGAATTGCGACATTGGCGAGAGCTTCGGCAGCTGGACGATGGGTCTGGACGCCGAGGTCATGCCCTTCATCGATTGCGCCAACGTCGCCTGCGGTTTCCATGCCGGTGATCCGAGCATCATGCGCGAAACCGTGGCGCTGGCGCTCAGGCACGGTGTGCAGATTGGCGCGCACCCGGCCTATCAGGATCTGGTCGGTTTCGGTCGCCGCTCCATGGCGTATTCCGCGCAGGAACTGCAAGACATCCTGCATTACCAGATCGGTGCCCTCGACGGCATCTGCAAGGCGCAGGGCGGACGGGTCAGTTACGTCAAGCCCCACGGCGCGATGTACAACGACATGATGGCCAATCCAGCGCAATTGCGTGCGGTCATTCAGGCCGTGACCGCTTATGACCGCAGTCTGCCGTTGATGCTGATGGCAACCCGTGACAACGCGGCGGCGCAGCAGATTGGCGATGAACACGGCGTGACGCTGTGGTTTGAAGCCTTCGCCGATCGCGCCTACGACAGCGCAGGCCGGCTGGTTTCGCGGCAACTGCCCGGCGCGGTGCATCACGACCCCGAAAGCATCGTCGCGCAAGCTTTGACCATCGCCCGTGGCGGCGAGCTCATTGCCAGTGATGGCAGCGCTTTGCACTTGCACGCCAATACCCTCTGCGTACACGGCGACAATGCCAGCTCGGTGGCCGCGGTGCAGCGTATCCGCCAAGCCCTGAATGCGCAGGGCGCGTCATGAATCCAAGGATCGAAGTCGTGGCGGTGGACTGCCTGATGCTACGTCTGTTCGACGACATTGCCGAAGTCAACATGCCATGGATGCTCGCCGCTGCAGAGCGCTTGCGGGCGGGGTTTGGCGCACAGCTCATCGATCTGGTGCCGTCGTATACGACGTTGATGGTGCATTACGATTTGATGGTTTTGTCTCCGGCTCAGGCGCGAGAGCTGATCGCCGATGCGTTGATCGACCTGTCGCCGACTGCACGAACCGGTGGCCGATGTCACGTCTTGCCGGTCTGGTATGACCTGAGTGTCGGCCCGGAACTGAGCCTGTTGGCCGAACGCAGCGGGCTGGCGGTGGAGGAAGTTATTCGTCGCCACAGTGCGCGTGAGTATCAAGTGTTCGCCCTCGGTTTTGCGCCAGGGTTTGCCTTCATGGGTCTGGTCGAAGAAGTTCTGGCAGCACCACGCCTGGACACACCGCGCAAAAAAGTCGCCGCCGGCAGCGTCGGCATCGCCGAGCGACAGACGGCGGCTTATCCGGTGGTATCGCCCGGTGGCTGGAACCTGATCGGGCGCACCCCGGCAAAACTGTTCGATCGCCATCGCGACGGTTACAGCCTGATGCAGCCCGGCGACACGGTACGCTTCGAAGCGGTCGACCACGCCGAATTCGTAAACCTGGGCGGCGACGACACGCCACTGGGGGCGCGGGCATGAGTCGGCTGACGATTGAAGCGAGTACACCGCTGTGCCTGTTGCAAGACGCCGGGCGGTTTGGCGTACGGCATTTGGGCGTGACCCAGGGCGGTGCGGCGGACTGGTGTTCGATGAGCTGGGCCAACTGGCTGCTGGGCAATGGGCTGGATGCCGCGGTGGTAGAAATCACCCTCGGCGGGTTCGCCGTGACGGCTGAGGAGGATTGCCTGCTGGCGCTGGCCGGGGCAGATCTTGGCGCGCAAATCGACGGCCAGCCGCTGGCGCCGTGGCGCAGTTTCGCACTGGCGAAAGGGCAGACATTGCGGCTCACCCAGCCTTTGCTCGGTGCTCGCGCCTACCTCGCAGCGCCCGGTGGTTTTGCCGCGCCGCAGGTGCTGGGCAGCCGTGCCACGGTGGTGCGCGAAGAACTGGGCGGTCTCGATGGGATGGGTTCGCCGCTCGGCAAAGGAGCGACGCTCGGTTATGGCGGGGAAGGGCTGGCGGCGCGTGAAGTGCCTTTGGCGCTGCGGCCGGATTTCACCAGGGACACACCTCTGCATCTGGTACTGGGCGCACAGATTGGTCAGTTCAGCGGGCAGAGTCTGTTTGATGTCTTCAACAGTGCCTGGACGCTGGACAGCCGCGCCGATCGCATGGGCATACGTTTGCTGGGCAAGACGCTGCACTACCAAGGCTTACCGATGATTTCGGAGGGCATTCCGTCAGGAGCATTGCAAGTGCCGCCGGACGGACAGCCGATTGTGTTGCTCAATGATCGGCAGACCATTGGCGGATATCCGCGACTGGGCGCGTTGACACCGCTGGCATTGGCGCGGCTGGCGCAGTGCCTGCCGGGAGCGAAGGTGAGATTGAGGCCGGTGGTGCAGGAAGTGGCTCATCGCGAGCATGTCGCGTATTTGCAGCGCTTTGAAGATCGCTAAAAGCTTCGCGAGCAGGCTCGCTCCCACAGGTAAATGCGTTCCAGTGTGGGAGCGAGCCTGCTCGCGAAGGCGTCGGTCCAGCCAGCGGGATTATTTGGAAAGAAACCGCATCCCTTCCTCAAGCCCGCGCAACGTCAACGGATACATCTGATCCTCGATCAGATCCCGCACGATATTGGTCGAGGAGGTATAACCCCACGTGTCTTTCGGATACGGATTGATCCAGATGAGCTTCTTGTACTTCTCCATGAAGCGCTGCATCCACACATAACCCGGTTCTTCGTTCCAATGCTCGACACTGCCGCCGGCCTGGGTGATTTCATAGGGCGCCATGGCGGCGTCACCGATGAAAATCACTTTGTAGTCGGCGCCGTACTTGTGCAGCAAGTCCTGGGTTGAGGTGCGCTCGGAAGTGCGGCGCATGTTGTTTTTCCACACCGATTCATAAATGAAGTTGTGGAAGTAGAAGTATTCGAGATGCTTGAACTCGGTCTTGCAGGCCGAAAACAGTTCCTCGCAGATCTTCACGTGTGCGTCCATCGAGCCGCCGATGTCGAACAGCAGCAACAGCTTCACCGTGTTGCGGCGCTCCGGGCGCATCTGGATGTTCAGCAGGCCGGCATCCTTGGCGGTATGGTCGATAGTGCCGTCGATGTCGAGCTCTTCCGCCGCGCCCTGGCGGGCAAATTTGCGTAAACGGCGCAGGGCGACCTTGATATTGCGCGTGCCCAGTTCCACCGAGTCGTCGAGGTTCTTGTACTCGCGCTGATCCCAGACTTTCACCGCTTTGCCCTGGCGCTTGCCGGCGTCGCCTACCCGAATGCCTTCGGGGTTGAAACCGCCTGAACCGAACGGGCTGGTGCCGCCAGTGCCGATCCATTTGTTGCCGCCGGCGTGGCGTTCCTTCTGTTCTTCCAGGCGCTTCTTGAATTCTTCAATCAGCTTGTCCAGACCGCCGAGGGACTGAATTTGCGCGCGTTCTTCGTCGGTCAGCGAACGCTCGAATTCCTTGCGCAGCCAATCTTCGGGAATCAGCGCCTGCAAGTGATCGTCGAGTTTCTCCAGACCGTTGAAGTAGGCGCCGAACGCCCGGTCGAACTTGTCGAAATGGCGCTCGTCCTTCACCAGAATCGCCCGCGACAGGTAATAAAACTCGTCCATATCGGCGAAGGTCACGCGCTGTTTCAGCGCATTGATCAGGTCGAGCAGTTCGCGCACCGACACCGGCACCTTGGCTGCACGCATTTCGTTGAACAGGTTGAGCAGCATGACGATGGCCTTATCGAGAGCCGCGACGGCTCATGAATGCAAGGCGCTCAAGCAACTGCACGTCTTGCTCGTTCTTTACCAGCGCGCCTGCCAGCGGCGGAATCGCCTTGGTCGGATCGCGCTCGCGCAGCACCGCTTCGCCGATATTGTCGGCCATCAGCAGCTTCAGCCAGTCGACCAGCTCTGATGTCGAAGGCTTTTTCTTCAGGCCCGGCACCTTGCGCACGTCGAAGAACACGTCCAGCGCTTCGCTGACCAGATCCTTTTTGATGTCCGGGTAATGCACGTCAACGATTTTCTGCAGCGTGGTGCGGTCGGGGAACGCGATGTAGTGGAAGAAGCAGCGGCGCAGGAACGCATCCGGCAGCTCTTTCTCGTTGTTGGAGGTAATGATGATGATCGGGCGCTTTTTGGCCTTGATGGTCTCGTCGATCTCGTAAACGTAGAACTCCATCTTGTCGAGTTCTTGCAGCAGGTCGTTGGGGAATTCGATGTCGGCCTTGTCGATTTCGTCGATCAGCAGAATGACCCGCTCCTCGGACTCGAAGGCCTCCCACAGCTTGCCCTTCTTCAGGTAATTGCGCACGTCGTGGACTTTTTCATTGCCCAGTTGCGAGTCGCGCAAGCGGCTGACCGCGTCGTACTCGTACAGACCTTGATGAGCCTTGGTGGTCGACTTGATGTGCCAGGTGATCAGCCTGGCGCCGAACGATTCGGCCAGTTGCTCGGCAAGCATGGTCTTGCCGGTGCCCGGCTCGCCCTTGACCAGCAGCGGTCGCTCCAGGGTGATGGCGGCGTTGACGGCCAGCTTCAGGTCATCGGTGGCGACGTAGGCCTGGGTGCCTTCGAACTTCATCTGTTAATCCTCGAACGGTAACGCTGACCTTACGGGCAGGGCGGGGCGAAATAATCGGATGCCCGACTATAACGCGCAGTCCGGTCGACTGTGAACGCAGACGGCTTATTCAGTCTCTGAATGGAGCGTCACATGTTGACTCAGTCTCGGCGGATGGCCAGTATTCACATTGGCCTGTCTGGGCTGGGATTCGCTGCAACAGCGCTCATCAATAGCGGCTGAGGACACTGGTCGATATGTCGTCAGCCGCAAAACTTAACCCTCATCCGGCGTCGGCCGCTCGTACCGCGCATTGAAGGCCTGGATAAATCCATTACGCAAAATCTGCAAGAACGCTTCGAAGGCGTTGACGTTTTGCTGGTGGACATTGCCGCTGAGTTCGACGCGGGTGGCGAACTGGTTTTTGTTCTGGTTTTTCAGCGCGGTTTCGGTGCCGCCGACCAATGCTTCCCAGATTGAGCGGAACAGGCCCTTGTTCTCGTTCTCGACGTCCTGCTGCCAGTTGAACACGTCGACGTCGCGCAGCAGGGGTTTGATATAGCCGGTCAGGCGAGCGTTCTCTGCCTTGGCTTCAATTACCACATCACCGTGGCCGGCATTGAAATCGAATTTGCCGTAGGCCGCGGCGAAGTCGTTCATGCGCTTGAGCTCGATGTTGCGAGCGCGCAGGCGAAATTCGAAGTTTTCGAAGTTGCTCAGCGGGTCGAATGTCGCGGTGGTTTCCATTGGCGCGTGGCCGAGCAGCAGGGCCTTGCCTTCGAAACGGGCGTCACGCTTGCCCTCCTTGTCGACCACGTTGGTCAGGTTGTAAAAACTGGCGTTGACGTTGCTGGCATTCAGGTTTACCGGCGGTTTGGAATTGAAGTTGCGGAACGTGACGCGACCATCGTTGATCTGCACCTCATCGAGCGTAATCGGCAACAATTTGCCCAATTGCTCGCGCCAGTCGGTGCCCTGACCGGTCTGCGAGTTCTGTTTGTTGGCGCCGCCATCGACGAAGTTGATCTCAGGGTTGAGGAATTGCACCTGTGCGACCACGGCATGGTCGTACCACAGTGAATGCCAGCTGACTGACAGGTCGATCAGCGGTGCGTCGACGAAGGGCACCGGCACCTTGCCGTCGACCTTGACGATTTTCAGGCCGTTGATTTTGTACGCGCCGCGCCACAGCGCCAGATCGACATCGGTGATCTGGCCGCGGTAATCGCCCATGTCCGCCAGCTTGTCATTGAGGTAGTCGCGCACCAGATAAGGCAGGGCGATGTGCAGGGCGACCAGCAGCACAACGACCCCGGCGAGGGTCCAGAGCGGCCAACTGTAACGACGCTTCATGATGGTTCCTTGGTCAGGGTTCCTTGATGACTCAATGCGATTGACTGCCGGCATTCGCAGACGTTCGACCCGACTGGACTGTGATGGACAACAGGCTTACCTTGAAAAGCTGAATTCAACGCTGCACAAGGACCCAGCCATGAGCCGTATATTCGCTGACAACGCCCACTCCATCGGCAATACGCCGTTGGTACAGATCAACCGCATCGCGCCGCGTGGCGTGACCATTCTGGCCAAGATCGAGGGGCGCAACCCCGGTTACTCGGTGAAGTGCCGGATCGGCGCGAACATGATCTGGGATGCCGAAAGCAGCGGCAGACTCAAGCCAGGCATGACCATTGTCGAACCCACTTCAGGCAACACCGGTATCGGCCTGGCCTTCGTTGCCGCTGCGCGCGGGTACAAATTGATGTTGACCATGCCGGCTTCGATGAGTATCGAACGTCGCAAGGTGCTGAAGGCATTGGGCGCAGAACTGGTGCTGACCGAACCGGCCAAAGGCATGAAAGGCGCCATCGAGAAAGCTACTGAAATCGTTGCCAGCGATGTCGGCAAGTACTTCATGCCGGCGCAGTTCGATAACCCGGCCAACCCGGCGATTCACGAAAAGACCACAGGCCCGGAAATCTGGAACGATACGGATGGTGCGGTTGACGTGCTGGTCGCCGGCGTCGGCACCGGCGGAACCATCACCGGTGTTTCGCGGTATATCAAGAACACGGCGGGTAAACCGATTCTGTCGGTGGCGGTCGAGCCGGTCTCGTCCCCGGTGATCACCCAGGCGCTGGCAGGCGAAGAGATCAAGCCGAGCCCGCACAAGATCCAGGGCATCGGCGCCGGATTTGTGCCGAAAAACCTCGATTTGTCGATGGTCGACCGGGTCGAGCAGGTCACCGACGAAGAATCGAAAGCCATGGCCCTGCGCCTGATGCAGGAAGAAGGGATTTTGTGCGGGATATCCTGCGGTGCAGCCATGGCGGTCGCGGTGCGCCTGGCAGAAACCCCGGAGATGCAAGGCAAGACCATCGTGGTGATTTTGCCGGACTCGGGCGAGCGCTATCTGTCGAGCATGTTGTTCAGTGACCTGTTCACCGAGCAGGAAACCCAGCAATAAAGCGGATCGCAGCCGCCGGCGCTGCCGAGGGCTGCGATCTTTGAGGCTTTTTGATGCAGGTCAGCCAGGGTTCAGGAGTCGCATGTTAATAAATGCTTTGTTGCGCAGCGCTTGATACTGAATCTTCTGTCAGGCGGGTTTTTCCCGAGGCCGGTAGTGTTTATCATGGCCGGCTGCCATGTCGGGTAAAGGGCATTGTGCAGCGTTGTCTTTATTCAAGGAGTTGTTGATGACCTTTTCGTTTGCCGCCAAGGCGTTTGTGCTGTTGCTGTTTCTGGGCAGCACGCTCTTTGTGCATTTGCGCGGCAGGGCGCGTTTGCCGGTCCTGCGTCAGTTCGTCAACCACTCGGCGCTGTTCGCACCGTACAACGCCTTGATGTACCTGTTTTCGGGCGTGCCGTCCAAGCCGTATCTGGATCGCAGCAAGTTTCCTGAGCTCGATGTCCTGCGCGAAAACTGGCAAACCATCCGCGACGAAGCCATGCACCTGTTCGACGAGGGCTATATACGCGCCGCCGAGAAGAACAACGACGCCGGTTTCGGCTCGTTCTTCAAGAAGGGCTGGAAGCGTTTCTATCTCAAGTGGTACGACAAACCGCTGCCATCGGCCGAGGCGCTGTGCCCGAAAACCGTGGCGCTGGTCAGTGCGATTCCCAACGTCAAAGGCGCAATGTTCGCCTTGCTGCCGGGCGGCAGTCACCTCAACCCGCACCGCGACCCCTTCGCCGGCTCGCTGCGTTATCACTTGGGGTTATCGACGCCGAATTCCGACGATTGCCGGATTTTCGTCGACGGTCAGGTGTATGCCTGGCGCGACGGCGAAGACGTCATGTTCGACGAGACCTACGTGCATTGGGTCAAGAATGAAACCGAGCAGACCCGCGTGATCCTTTTCTGCGATATCGAACGTCCCCTGAGCAACCGCTTCATGACGCGCATCAACCGCTTTATCAGCGGCTGGCTCGGCCGCGCCACCGCGCCACAGAACCTCGATGACGAACGCGTTGGCGGTATCAATCAGGCTTATGCCTGGAGCAAGCGTTTCAGCGACCGGTTCAGCGGCATGGTCAAACAGTGGAAACGCCGCCATCCCAAGGCCTACCGCGTGATGCGGCCGGTGTTGGCGGTGCTGGTGCTGACGTTGTTGGGGTATTGGTTGTTTGGTTGAAGTCGGACCAGAAATAAAAAACCGCTCCTTTGGAGCGGTTTTTTTCAGAGTCGGCCAGCAGCAAGCACACAGGGCTCGTCTTCGATGCCGTTGATTACCAGTTGCAAAAGACGCCGTTGACTGGCTGTCAATGCACGATCAGCCGATCCTTTGGTTTTCAGCGACCTGACTATCGTCTCGGGAGGTCTTTTTCTTGATTTACTCATAGCCCCTCCCGTTTTGGTTATTAACTGATTGGTTTTCACAGTACTGGATTCTCCAAGGTTTTGACAAGGCGGCCTTCAATGTCGAAGCTGAAACCCAGCGTCTGATAGACGGATATCGCACCGCTCAACGGTTCTTGTATTTCGATGACATCGCAGCCGATGAATTGCGCAAAGTATTCAATGATGATCATCGCTAACACTCCTATCCGGTTTTTTAAAGGATGTGTTCCACCAGGGCGCCCCTCTAACCTGACAATTCGTAATCTTCGTCGACTATTGTTCGGGTTCGCAAAGCACAGGCCGCAGAGCAGCCCATCGAACCAGATAGAGAAATCCAGGGAGCGTGGCTCACGCGCTTTCCATGCGATGACTTCATGCCAGGAAAAGTATGGGTCTTCCCATAGTTCCAAGGCATTCAGCGCCTGCCTGTTTATAGGTTCGAATCGAATCAGGGATAAATCCATAATCGAAGCGTCGGCCGTCTTGAGTTGACCCTGTAAGCAGGCGAGATGCGAAGCTGCCCGCTTCCGCGCCTCTGACCGATACAACTGATACCGCAAATACGTCCGTTCCCTTGGCATGTAATCCCGTGCATTCCATGTCTCCTGACAATCCGCTGTCACCGCCAATCACCCTAATCACCCAGCGCCGCACAGTCGCTACCGGCCCTTTGCCCAAGTCATTGCAATCTGTGTCCTGCGCTGGTTATAGTCAGCTCGTGTGAGCCGCCGTGCTCACGCTTTCATCTCTCAATGAAGATCTGTATCCATGCCTGCATCCCTCATCAACGCGGTAGTCGATTCAGCGGTCAACGCTGGCGTCGTGCCGTGCGGGAATCAGCAGCCTGCGCAGATCAGCCATTACCCCCCACCTGTCAGTAGCACGCCGGTGTGCGCAGTCGTAGCGCCGCCGGGCGTCGGTGTTCCGGGCTGATCGGCCGTTTCTGCCGACTCCCGCGCCCGCCACAAAAACCTACTGAATTTCAGCTTCGGCTGAGTTGGCTATTTGCCTGACTACAGGTGGTATTCATGTTTGTCCTTTCGAAACAATCCGCGCTCGCGGCGGCGTCCACGAGCCTGTTCGTTCTGCTGTGGAGCAGCGGGGCGATCTTCTCCAAATGGGGCCTGGCCCATGCTTCGCCCTTTGCCTTTCTACTGATTCGCTTCGCGATCGCGCTGTGCGGGCTGTTGCTGCTGGCGCCGCTGCTGAAATTGAGGTGGCCCAAGGGCGGCAAACCGATGCTGTTTGCGATCGCCACGGGGCTGGTGTTGCTTGGCGCCTATCAGATTTTTTATCTGCTGGCGCTCGACTGCAAAGTCACCCCGGGGGTGATGGCGACGATCATGGGCGTGCAGCCGATCCTCACCGTCGTGCTGATGGAGCGTCAACGGTCGGCGAGCCGCCTGTTCGGGCTGGCCCTGGGGCTGGCCGGTCTGATCATGGTGGTCTATCAAGGCATCGGTCTTGCCGGCATGTCCTGGACTGGCATGTTGTTCGGACTGCTGGCGCTGGCGAGCATGACACTCGGCTCGATCATGCAGAAACGCATCACCGACAATCCCCTCGGCACGCTGCCGGTGCAGTATCTGGCCGGGTTGCTGCTGTGCGCGGTTTTCGTACCGTTTCAGCCATTCCACTTCGAGCACAGCAGCGGTTTTGTCGTGCCGGTTTTGTGGATGGGTCTGGTCGTCTCGGTGCTGGCGACGCTGTTGCTGTATCGCCTGATCGCGCGGGGTAACCTGGTCAACGTCACCAGCCTGTTCTATCTGGTGCCGGCGGTGACAGCGGTGATGGATTACCTGATTTTTGGTAATCGGCTGGCGGCGTTGAGTGTGTTGGGGATGGTGTTGATTATTGTTGGATTGGCTTTTGTGTTCCGTAAGACCCATTAGTTAGTCGTCAGGCAGGCGGCGCTTGTTGCGCCGCCTTCGCGAGCAGGCTCGCTCCCACAGGAAAATGCATTTCAATGTGGGAGCGAGCCTGCTCGCGAATGTCTGCGAAAAAACTCTAACGGACTGACACGTGCGCCGGCTTCAACACCAGCCACAACGCCGCTGCAATCAACACCCCACCATAAACATGCGCCATCGACAGCGGCTCATCGAGCAACAACGCCCCCCACAACACGCCAAACGGCGGGATCATGAAGGTCACGGTCATCGACTTTACCGGGCCGATCGAGCTGAGCAGGCGGAAATAAATGATGTAGGCAAACGCCGTGCAACCCAGGCCTAGGCCAAGCAGCGACAGCCAGACGCTCCAGCCGCCCCAACTGACCGGCGGAGCGCTGATGACGCTATAACCGAACAACGGCAGCAAAAACAACGTTGCGCCCAGCATACTGCCCAGCGCCGACAGACGGCTGTCCAGCCCGCCCGCCTGATCCAGCCAGCGCCGTGCGAGGAATCCGGCGAAACCGTAGCAGGTAGTCGCCAGCAGGCAGGCGACCGCCCCCAGCAGCAGTTGCAGATCGAACGCCACCGGCCCGGCACGGGTCAGCACGCCGACCCCGAACAGACCGAGGAACACCCCCGCCAATTTCGCCGCCGAGAGTTTTTCACTGAAAAACAGTCCGCCAATCAGCACGCCCATCAGCGGCGTGGTGGCGTTGAAAATCGCCGAATACCCGGCCGGCAGCACTTGCGCGGCCACCGAGTACAGCGTTGCCGGGATCGCCGAATTGATCACGCCCAGCAACATCACTGTTTTCAGCTTGCCCTTGAAATCCCAGCTGATGCGCATCAGGCCCAGAATCACCAGCAGGCCTGCGGCGGCGATCGACACGCGGAAAAAACCGGTCGGAATGGTGCCGATCACTGGCGCAATAATGCGCATGAACAGAAAACTCGCGCCCCAGATAGCGGCCAGCGACAACATGCGGAAAATATCGACGGGGCTCACGGGCGGCTCCTGGCTTGATCGGGACGAGAGTGTTGCCGAGGGGCCTGGCGATGGCAACCGTAATTCGGGCAATTAATTGTCTCGGCGAAAAATACCGCACCGTACGTCCGGGTTCGGCTTTTGGCCGATATTGCACTTCTCCAAAGGCCCGTTCCGTGGCTAAGCTCAAGCTTTCGAGCGCACGCAGAGGTTCCATCTATGCCGCAGCAATGGCCAGCCACCGACATCGCCCGCATGATCCTCGATGGCTTTGACGATTACCGCGAGCATTTCCGCCGGATCACCGACGGCGCCCGGGAGCGTTTCGAGCAGGCGCGCTGGCAGGAAATACAAACCGCATCGGCGGCGCGGATCAACCTCTACGAGGAAAAGGTCGGCGAAACCATTGCCCGCCTGCGCGAGTATTTTGATGACGAGACGCTGATGAATGTCAGCTGCTGGCCGCTGGTGAAAAGCGCCTATATCAGTGTCATCGACCTGCGCTTCGACGATGAACTGTCCGAGACCTGGTACAACTCGATCTTCTGCGGGCTGTTCAGCCACGACTTGATCAGCGACGGCTGCATGTTCATCCACACCACGCGTCCGAGCCTGCGCCGTGCCCGGGCTGCGCAAACGCGCACGTACAAGCCGCAGGGGCAGTTATCGGCGATGCTTGCGAGCATTTTCGCCGACTATCGCTTCAGCGAGGATTACGCCGACCTGCCAGGCGACGTGCATCGCCTCGAAGCGCAATTGCGTGAAAACCTGCCGGACTGGGTGTGCAAGGACCCGGAACTGAGCGTCGAGCTGTTTTCCTCGGTGCTGTACCGCAACAAGGGCGCGTACCTGGTCGGGCGCATCTACACCCGCGACGAACAGTGGCCGCTGGTGATTCCGCTGTTGCATCGCGAAGGGCGCGGGATTCAGATCGACGCGTTGATCACCGACGAAGCTGACGTGTCGATCATCTTCTCCTTCACCCGCTCCTATTTCATGGTCGACGTGCCGGTGCCGGCGGAATTTATCGGATTTCTGCGGCGCATTCTGCCCGGCAAGCACATCGCCGAGCTGTACACCTCGATCGGCTTCTACAAGCATGGCAAGTCGGAATTTTACCGCGCGCTGATCAATCACCTGGCCAACACCGACGACCAATTCATCATGGCCCCGGGCGTGCGTGGCATGGTCATGAGCGTGTTTACCCTGCCGGGCTTCAATACCGTGTTCAAGATCATCAAGGACCGATTCTCGCCCTCGAAAAACGTCGACCGCGCCACGGTCATCGAGAAGTATCGACTGGTGAAAAGTGTCGACCGGGTCGGCCGCATGGCCGATACCCAGGAGTTCGCCGATTTTCGTTTTCCGCTGAGCAAATTCGATCCGGCATGCCTCGAGGAATTGCTCGAAGTCGCGCCGTCCACGGTCTCGGTCGAAGGCGAAAGCGTGCTGATCCGCCACTGCTGGACCGAGCGCCGGATGACCCCGCTCAACCTTTATCTGGAAAACGCCAACGACGCGCAGGTACGTGAAGCGCTTGAGGACTACGGTCTGGCGATCAAGCAATTGGCGGCGGCGAATATTTTCCCCGGCGACATGCTGCTGAAAAACTTCGGCGTCACCCGCCACGGCCGAGTGGTGTTTTATGACTACGACGAAATCTGCTTTCTGACCGAAGCCAATTTTCGCCACATCCCGGCACCGCGCACACCGGAAGACGAAATGGCCTCTGAACCGTGGTATTCGATCGGGCCGCTGGATGTGTTTCCCGAGGAGTTCCCGCCGTTTCTGTTTGCCGACGCCGGGCAGCGCAAGCTGTTCGATCAGTTGCATGGCGAGTTGTACAACGCCGATTACTGGAAGAGCCTGCAAGAGGCGATTCGTGCCGGTAAAGTCATCGACGTGTTCCCGTATCGGCGCAAGGGCCTTGATAACGAATAACAAAAAGCAGCTGCAAGCGGCAAGCTTCAAGCTGCAAGTTAAAAGCCGCAGTGACTTGCAGCTTGTAGCTTGCCGCTAATAGCTGCTTTTCTGCGACAATCCGCCCCCTGCACAAATAGACGACCGAATTGCCTACCCGATGACCGACGAATCGCCCTCCATCGACAAACTGCTGAAAAATCTCGATCACGCCATGCTCGCCGACCGTCACCGGCTGCGGCGGCAGTTGCTTGAGCTGCGCAAGAAACCCGACGAAGCCAAACTGGCGCAGTGGGTGACGCGCATGCAGGCGTCCTGTGATCAGGTGCTGGCGCGCCGCGCCAGCCTGCCGGTGATCCGTTACGACGACAGTTTGCCGATTGCCGCCAAGCGCGACGAGATCAAAAAGGCCCTGGAGCAACATCAGGTGCTGATCATCGCCGGCGAGACCGGTTCGGGCAAAACCACGCAATTGCCGAAAATCTGTCTGGAGATCGGTCGCGGCCAGCACGGTCTGATCGGCCATACCCAGCCGCGTCGGATCGCCGCGCGCAGCGTTGCCAGTCGCGTTGCCGAGGAGCTTGGCACACCGCTCGGTGCACTGGTCGGCTATCAGGTGCGCTTTGAAGACCAGAGCGATGCCAACACCCTGATCAAACTGATGACCGACGGCATCCTGCTCGCGGAAACCCAGAACGACCGTTACCTCGAACGCTACGACACGATCATCGTCGACGAAGCCCACGAGCGCAGCCTCAACATCGACTTCCTTCTCGGCTATCTGAAAACCCTGCTGCCGCGGCGTCCCGACCTGAAAGTCATCATCACTTCGGCGACCATCGACCTGGAGCGCTTCTCCAGGCATTTCGACGATGCGCCGATTGTCGAGGTGTCGGGTCGTACCTTTCCGGTTGAAACCTGGTATCGACCGCTGACCCTGGAGCAGGACGAAGAGGGCAACCGCGTCGAGGACGACCTGACGGTTGACCAGGCGATCCTCGCCACCCTCGACGAAATCGCCGCGTACGAGCGCAGCGAACGCCGCAGTCCGGGTGACGTGCTGGTATTCCTGCCGGGTGAGCGCGAGATTCGCGACGCCGCCGACATGCTGCGCAAGGCCCAGCTCAAACACACCGAAATCCTGCCGCTGTACGCGCGCCTGTCGCCGGCCGAGCAGCAGCGGATTTTCCAGTCGCACCCGGGCCGCCGCGTGGTACTGGCGACCAACGTTGCCGAGACCTCGCTGACCGTGCCGGGGATTCGCTACGTGATCGACAGCGGCACCGCGCGCATCAGCCGCTACAGCTACCGCGCCAAGGTCCAGCGTCTGCCGATCGAAGCGATTTCCCAGGCCAGTGCCAATCAGCGTAAGGGCCGTTGCGGGCGGGTCGAGCCGGGCATCTGCGTGCGTTTGTACAGCGAGGAAGATTTCCTCGGTCGTCCGGAATTTACCGATCCGGAAATTCTGCGCACCAACCTCGCCGCCGTGATTTTGCAGATGCTGCACCTGCGCCTCGGCGAAATTACCGCGTTCCCGTTTATCGAGCCGCCGGACGGCAAGGCGATCAGCGACGGCTTCAATTTGCTGCAAGAGCTTTCGGCGGTGGATCGCAACAGCCAACTGACGCCACTCGGTCGGCAGTTGGCGCGCTTGCCGGTGGATCCGCGCATGGGCCGCATGCTGCTCGAAGCGGCAAAACTTGGCAGTCTGCAGGAAGTGCTGATCGTCGCCAGCGCCATGTCGATTCAGGATCCGCGCGAGCGACCGCCGGAACGTCAGCAAGCCGCCGATCAGGCCCATGCGCAATGGAAGGACCCTGACTCGGATTTCGCCGGACTGGTCAATTTGTGGCGTGGTTTCGAAGAGCAACGCCAGGCGCTGACCGCCAGCCCGTTGCGCAACTGGTGCCGAAAGAATTTCCTCAATTATCTGCGTCTGCGTGAATGGCGTGATTCCCACCGCCAGTTGAGTCTGATCTGCCGCGACATGCAGTTGAGCCTGAATAAAGAGCCGGCGGATTATCCGAAGCTGCACAAAGCGGTGCTGGTCGGCCTGCTCAGTCAGATCGGTCAGAAAACCGAGGACGGCGATTACCTCGGCGCGCGTCAGCGGCGTTTCTGGATTCACCCCTCTTCAGGCATCGGCAAGAAGCGCCCGCAGTGGTTGATGACCGCCGAACTGGTGGAAACCACCAAGCTCTACGCGCGCATGGTCGCCAAGATCGATGCCGACTGGATCGAACCGCTGGCCGGGCACCTGATCAAGAAAAACCACTTCGAACCGCACTGGGAAAAGAAGCGCGGCCAGGTCGTGGCGTACGAGCAGATCACCCTGTTCGGGCTGATCGTGGTCGGTCGTCGTCCGGTGCATTACGGTCCGGTGGACCCAGTGGTCTCGCGTGAGCTGTTTATCCGCGAAGGCCTGGTGCGCGGCGAGATTCAGTCGCGGGCCAAATGCCTGAGCGCCAATCAGAAGCTGCTCGAGCAGCTCGACGAACTGGAAGCCAAGGCCCGGCGCCGCGACATCCTCGCTGACGAAGAAACCTTGTACGCCTTCTACGATGCGCGTTTGCCGGCGGAGATCCACCAGACCGCGACCTTCGACAGTTGGTACAAGGTCAACAGCCAGAAAGACCCGCAGTTGTTGATCATGCGCGAAGAAGACGTGCTGGCCCGCGAGGCCAGCGAAGTCACCGCCCGCGATTACCCGGATACGCTGCACATCGGCGATCTGGAGCTGGCGCTGACTTACCACTTCGAACCGAATCACCCGCGCGATGGCGTGACCTTGCGCGTACCGGCGCCGCTGCTGCCGATGCTGCCGCCGGAACGTCTGGAATGGCTGGTGCCGGGGCTGATCGAGGCCAAGTGCATTGCGCTGGTGCGCAACCTGCCGAAAGCTCTGCGCAAAAACTTCGTGCCGGTACCGGACTTCATCAAAGCCGCGTTGCAACGCATGACCTTCGCCGACGGCTCGCTGCCGCAAGTGCTCGGCCGCGAGCTGCTGCGCATGACCGGCGCGCGGGTCAGCGATGAAGCGTGGGCGGAAGCTGCGCAACAGGTCGAAAGCCATCTGCGCATGAACCTGGAAATCGTCGACGGCCAAGGCAAGTTCCTCGGTGAAGGTCGCGATCTGGCCGAGCTGACCGCACGCTTTGCCGAAGCCAGTCAGGCCGCACTGGCGGTGCCGCAGAGTGCGAAAAGCCAGCAACCGGTCGAGGCGAAAGTCTTCGCGCCGGTGGCGGAAAAGACTCAGCAGAAGATCGCCGGGCTGTCGATGACGGTGTACCCGGCGCTGGTGGAAGAGGGCGGAACGGTCAAGGAAGGGCGTTTCTCCACCCCGGCCGAAGCCGAGTTCCAGCATCGCCGTGCCTTGCAGCGCTTGTTGATGCAACAACTGGCCGAGCCGGCGAAATTCCTGCGTGGCAAGTTGCCGGGGCAGACAGAGCTGGGGCTGCTGTATCGCGAGCTGGGCCGGGTCGATGCACTGATCGAAGACATTTTGCTGGCCAGCCTCGACAGCTGCATTCTCGAAGGCGAAGACCCGTTGCCCCGCGACGGCGCCGGGTTGGCCGCACTGGCCGAGCGCAAGCGTGGCAACTGGACCGAGCATGCCGAGCGCGTGGCGCGGTTGACCCTGGAAATCCTCAAGATCTGGCACGGCCTGCAAAAGCGCTTCAAGGGCAAGATCGATCTTGCTCAGGCAGTGGCGCTCAACGACATCAAGCAGCAGATCGGCCATCTGGTCTATCCGGGCTTCGTCCGTGAAACGCCGATGCAGTGGCTCAAGGAACTGCCGCGTTATCTGAAGGCGGTCGAGCAGCGTTTCGAGAAACTCGGCGCGCAAGTACAGAAGGACCGGGTCTGGAGCGGCGAACTCGCCGGCCTGTGGGCGCAATACCAGACCCGCGCGGCCAAGCATGCGCAGGAAGGCAAACGCGATCCGCAGCTGGAGTTGTACCGCTGGTGGCTGGAGGAATACCGCGTGTCGCTGTTTGCCCAGCAGTTGGGCACGAAAGTACCGATCTCCGACAAGCGCCTGAACAAACAGTGGAGCCAGGTAGAGCCCTGATTTTCAGGCTTGCACAATCCCCCTCTGGGAGCGGGTTTTGTGGCGAGGGGATTTATCCCCGTTGGGTGGCGAAGCCGCCCCAAAAGCTACAACCTCGGTTCATCAGTTATACCGAGCGTGGTGGGTTGGCGACTGCTTCGCAGTCGAACGGGGATAAATCCCCTCGCCACAGAGTTGAGTTCATATAGTGAACGGCAGTTGTGCTTGGGAATGGCGCCAAAACCTCGGGTTTATGGCAAACTTCGCCACCATAACCCGCCGTTTCGCGACCCAGAGCCTTCGGCCGTGTCGCGCCGCGGAATAAAACGATGCCAGGTTTGCGTCCCCCGGATGGGAATAGACCCTTTGCGTGTTGGTACGACGGTTCCAGCACTTTCTGCCTGAACAGATTAGAGAAACGACCATGCATAACGTCGTCATCAGCGGCACCGGCCTGTACACACCGGCCAACAGCATCTCCAACGAAGAGCTGGTGCAGTCTTTCAATACCTATGTCGCGCAGTTCAATGCGGACAACGCCGAGGCCATCGCTCGCGGTGAAGTCCAGGCCCTGACCGAATCCAGTGCCGCGTTCATCGAAAAAGCCTCGGGCATCAAGAGCCGCTTTGTCATGGACAAGGACGGTATCCTTGATCCGCAACGCATGGCCCCGCGCCTGCCGGAGCGTTCCAACGACGAATGGTCGGTGCTGTGTCAGATGGCCATCGGCGCTGCCGAGCAAGCCTTGCAACGTGCCGGCAAGACCGCCGCTGACATCGACGGCGTCATCGTTGCCTGCTCCAACCTGCAACGCGCTTATCCGGCCATCGCCATCGAAGTCCAGGAAGCGCTGGGCATTCAGGGCTTCGGTTTCGACATGAACGTGGCGTGTTCTTCGGCGACGTTTGGCATTCAGGCCGCGGCCAACAGCGTGCAACTGGGTCAGGCGCGGGCGATCCTGATGGTCAACCCGGAAGTCTGCACCGGTCACCTGAACTTCCGTGACCGCGACAGCCATTTCATCTTTGGTGACGCGGCGACTGCGGTGATCATCGAGCGCGCGGATCTGGCGACGTCGAAATATCAGTTTGACGTGGTCAGCACCAAGCTGCTGACCAAGTTCTCCAACAACATCCGCAACAACTTCGGTTTCCTCAACCGCGCCGCCGAGGAGGGCATCGGCGCCCCCGACAAGCTGTTCGTGCAGGAAGGCCGCAAGGTGTTCAAGGACGTCTGCCCGATGGTCGCCGAACTGATCGGTGCACACCTGCAAGAGAACCAGCTCAACGTTGCCGATGTGAAACGCTTCTGGCTGCACCAGGCCAACCTGAGCATGAATCACCTGATCGTGCGCAAGCTGCTGGGCCGCGAGGCCACCGAAGAAGAAGCTCCGGTGATTCTCGATACTTACGCCAATACCAGCTCTGCGGGCTCGGTGATTGCCTTCCACAAAAATCAGGATGATCTGGCGTCGGGTTCGCTGGCCGTGCTGAGTTCGTTCGGTGCCGGTTACTCGATCGGTAGCGTGATTCTGCGCAAGCGCTGAAACAGGTTAATTTCCCCTTAATCGCGTCGCTCTTTCCTACATCCGAAGCGGCTGAAACGCTGTACTTTTTCGGAGATGGCGGCAGGTGAATACCTGCCGCGTTCATTTTCGAAGTCCGGACAAGAGGATTGATGGATGGCGGCTGACGACACCCAACTGCTCGCGCGCTTGCTGGCGGGGGAGCAACAGGCGTTCAAGGAAGTGGTCACCACTTATCAAAGCGCCATGCGCGCGGTGGCTTATGCGATTGTCGGCCAGCGTCATGTCGAAGAAGTGGTGCAGGATGCCTGGCTGTCGGTGGTGCGCCATTTGGGTAGCTTCGAGGGCCGATCCAGTCTCAAGACCTGGTTGCTGACCATCACCGCCAACTCGGCCAAGAGTCGCTACAAGCTCAATCGCCGGGAAGTGCTGATGGACGATCTGCCGGCGCCGCACGGCACCCTTGGCGATGAACGCTTCTCTTCAAGCGACGGGCATTGGCTGGTCGAGCCTTTCGCCTGGCACCAGGACACTCCCGAAGCACTGCTGACCGAAAATGAACTGCGCGAATGCCTCGAGCATACCTTGCTGAGCCTCTCTGAGTTGCAAAGCAGCGTGTTGCTGTTGCGCGAACGGCAGGGCCTGGAGCTGGATGAAATCTGTAATCTTCTTGAAATATCGCTCTCCAATGTCCGCGTGCTGCTGCACCGGGCGCGCTTGAAGGTCTTTGCGACCGTGGAACATTTTGAGGAGACGGGAGAATGTTGACCTGCAAGGAGCAAGTGGCACGATCCAGCGATTATCTCGACGGCCAACTGAGCTTTCGCGAGACGCTGATGGTGCGTCATCACCTGTTGTTCTGCCCCAACTGTCGGCGTTTCATGCGGCAGATGCGCTTGATGCAGGCGACGCTTAAAGCCATGCCGGAACAGCCTGACGAGGATGTCGATGCGCTGGCCGAGCGCTTGGCCGAGCATCGCCGTAACAACAGTCCTTGATGGACATGTGGCGAGGGAGCTTGCTCCCGCTGGGTCGCAAAGCGGCCCCCGCTTTACAAAAGCAGAGGACTGTTTCGCAGTCCAGCGGGAGCAAGCTCCCTCGCCACAGATCATATGGATAACCCAAGTGCGGCTGAAACGAACGGATGATGGGGATCGTCCCGCCCGCACCGGAGTTAGGCAGCTTCAAGCTTCAAGCTGCAAGTAAAGGCATCACTTCCAGCCTGTAGCTTGTAGCTCGTAACTGCCGTTCTAGAACTTGGCTTCGGCATCCAGCTGCAAGGTGTTTGCATCGGCATCGCGCTGACCACGGCTGGCGAAATCAGCCTTGGTCAGGAAGTACGTGGCGCCGACGGCGAAGTTCTTGTCGATGTCGTAACCGACCTTGAACTTGTGCCCGCGCGAGCCGGTAGTGCCGTTGGCAAAGTCGGAGTCGGTGAAGGCACCGACCACGGCGTTGCGCTGCACGTCGCGATAGTTGTAGTCGAGGTTGAAACCGAAGACTTTCGACTTCGCACCGAGCAACCAGGCAGTGTCCTGATCGGTCACGGCGTCGTTGTTCTTCACGTACTGGCCGTAGAACGACAGCGGAATCGGCAGACCGCCGATGTCGATCTGGCTGAACCCCTCATACAGACGGAATTCGTTGTTGGCGGAGTTGCCGTTGACCGCCAGGGCGCACGGCGTGGACGTGCCGGTGCAGCGGCTGTCTTCATCGTTCTGGTAGGCGTAGACGCTGCCGCCCAGAGTCAGTTTCAGGTTGTCGGTGATGTTGAAGCGGCTGCCCAACTGGCCGGCGGTCAGGCGCAGGTCGTGACGAAATTGCACGCCGTCGCCGTCAACGTTGTCCTTGAGGTTGTAGTTACCCAGGCTGCCGAACAGTTCGGCGCTGCTGCCCAGCGGGTATTTGTAGGTAACGGCCAGACCTTCCGGGTTGATGTCGCTGTCCCAGATCACGTCGCCCATGCTCACCCACGGTTGCAGCATCTTGCCGCCGATCACGTGCAGGTTCTTGATCTGATCCGGGTGGTAGTCGATGTAGCCGAGGTCGAGCCAGATCTGCTTCTTGTCGAAGTAGTTATCCTGGTCCTGGTTGGTCGAACGGGCATCGTCGCCGCCGCCAGTGGCGATACGAATGCCGGTGTCGACCTGCGGGTTGATCTCGGTGTAGGCGCCCAGACGTGCACGGATGCGCTGACGGTCCTTGTCGCGGCCGCCGTTGTTCGGCTCGCCGTCGATCTTGATGTTCTCCTGACGGATACGCACGTCGCCCTTGAACTGGGTCTTGGCCGCCCAGGCCAGTTTCTGGTCGAAAGCGCTCTGTTCGTTGGTCTTTTTCGCGACCGCCGCCACTTGCTCGTTGGTTTCCTGCTGCGCCTGCCGGGCGATCTGCTGAGCCTTCTGATCCTTGGCCAGTTCTGTTTGCAGCTCGATGTACTGCGCTTGGGAAATCGACCCGTTGGCTTTGAGCATGTCGAGCAGTTTGGCGTCGACTGCAGCACTGGCCGGAACGCTCATGGCCAGCAACAAGCCGCCGCACAGGGCCGCTGCAGTTTTGGTGGAAGCAAGACGCATAGCAATCTCCAAAGATGAAAGGGGATGGCTGAACCATCCTGGGCACAACCGACACGAGGTCGGAAAACTGTGTCCGGGCTAGAACCCGGCGCTCTAAAAACAGGCGCCAGTATCGCGATCGTTTATGACAGAGCGGTGGCACAGTGATGGCAGGTTGATGACGATGCAGGTCGGGCGTGAACTATTGAGTTAGAGCGCTGTCGGCCGATTGAGCGTGTGCAACGGCTCGCGATCAGCGATACTCGCCGGGCTTTGTCGCCAAGCTGTGGAGTGCCAGTGGATGCCGTTGCAACGCCTGCAAAACCTGTCAGAAATCACCCCGGCAAGCTGGGATGCGCTGGTGCCGGATAACCAGCCGTTCCTGCGTCACGCTTTTCTGAGTGCGCTGGAAGACAGTGGCAGTGTCGGTCCACATTCGGGCTGGCAGCCCGAGCATTTGCTGCATATCGAAGGTGATCGACTGATCGCCGCGCTGCCCAGTTACCGCAAGTGGCATTCCTACGGCGAGTACGTGTTCGATCATGGCTGGGCCGACGCCTGCGCGCGGGCCGGCATCGATTACTACCCCAAACTGTTGACCGCCGTGCCGTTCAGTCCGGTCAGCGGCCCGCGCTTGCTGGCGGCAAAAGTCGAGGACGGGTTCGAGCTACTGAAGAGCCTGCCGGGGTATCTGCAGATCGAAGCGCTTTCCAGTGCGCACATCAATTTCACCGATCCGTTTACCGACGCGGCGATGGCTGAGCAGCCGGGCTGGCTACAACGCATCGGTTGTCAGTATCACTGGCAGAATCGTGATTACCGCGACTTTCAGGATTTCCTCGACGCCCTCAGCTCACGCAAGCGCAAACAGATGCGCAAGGAGCGCGAGCAGGTGACGGGGCAGGGCTTTGAGTTTGAATGGCTGGAAGGCCGCGAGCTGGGCGAGGCGCAGTGGGATTTTGTCTACGCCTGTTATGCCAACACCTATGCGGTGCGACGTCAGGCGCCGTATCTGACCCGCGAATTCTTCAGCCTGCTGGCCGAGCGCATGCCCGAAGCGATTCGCGTGGTGCTGGCGAAGCAGGGCTCAAGGCCGGTCGCAATGGCCTTCAGCCTGGTCGGGGGCGACAGTTTTTACGGGCGCTACTGGGGCTGCCTGGCCGAGTTTGATCGGCTGCATTTCGAGACGTGTTTTTATCAGGGCATGGATTATGCGATTGCCCATGGCATCCAGCGCTTCGATGCCGGCGCTCAAGGCGAGCACAAGTTGATTCGTGGTTTTGAACCGGTGATCACCCATTCCTGGCATTACCTGCGCCATCCGGGATTGAAAGCGGCGGTAAAAGATTTTCTTCAGCAAGAGCGCGTCGGGGTCCTGGCGTATGCCGAAGAGGCGAGAACGGCGTTGCCCTATCGCCAAACCTAGATCCCTTGTAGGAGTGAGCCTGCTCGCGATAGCGGTGTGTCTGTCAATATTATTGGTGCTGACACTCCGCTATCGCGAGCAGGCTCACTCCTACAGGGGGGGCGGTGATCGGCAATCTCAATCGATGCCGACAAAGCCTCCGGTCTGGTGCGCCCACAACCGCGCGTACAAGCCTCGATGCGCGAGCAGTTCGGCATGGGTGCCGCTCTCGGCGATTTTGCCGTTCTCCAGCACCACCAGCCGGTCCATGCGTGCGATGGTCGAGAGGCGGTGGGCAATCGCGATCACGGTTTTGCCCTGCATCAAAGTCTCGAGGCTTTCCTGAATCGCCGCTTCGACTTCCGAGTCCAGCGCCGAGGTGGCTTCGTCCATGATCAGAATCGGCGCGTCCTTGAGCAACACTCGCGCAATCGCGATGCGCTGACGCTGACCGCCGGACAGTTTCACCCCGCGCTCGCCGACATGCGCATCGAAACCGGTGCGGCCTTCAGCGTCGGACAGCAGAGGAATGAACTCATCGGCGCGAGCCTTGTGCACCGCATCCCACAACTCGGCATCGGTCGCATCCGGTTTGCCGTAAAGCAAGTTGTCGCGGATCGAGCGGTGCAGCAGCGAGGTGTCTTGAGTGATCATGCCGATCCGCGCACGCAGGCTTTCCTGGCCGACTTCGGCGATGTTCTGCCCATCGATCAGGATGCGCCCACCCTCGACGTCGTACAGGCGCAGCAACAGGTTGACCAAGGTCGATTTACCGGCGCCGGACGGCCCGATCAAGCCGATTTTCTCGCCCGGTTTGATGGTCAGGTTGAGGTCGCCGATGATGCCTTTCTGCTTGCCGTAGTGAAAATCCACCTGCTCGAAACGCACTTCGCCACGGGCCACGTCCAGCGGCCTGGCCTGCTCGCGGTCGGTGACGCTGACCGGTTGCGAGATGGTGCGCAGACCGTCCTGAACCATGCCGATGTTCTCGAAAATGCCGGTGACCACCCACATGATCCAGCCGGACATATTGACGATGCGAATCACCAGGCCGGTGGCCAGGGCAATCGCGCCGACGGTGATCAGCGATTGTGTCCACAGCCACAAAGCCAGCGCGGTGGTGCCGACAATCAGCAAGCCGTTCATGGCAGTGATTGCCACGTCCATGCTGGTGACCACGCGTCCGGCCATCTGCGCCTTGACGGTCTGTTCTTCGATGGCTTCTTTCGCGTAGTGCTGTTCGAAGTTGGTGTGGGCGAACAGCTTTAGCGTGGCGATGTTGGTGTAGCCGTCGACGATGCGCCCCATCAGTTTCGAGCGCGCGTCGGAGGCTTCCACCGAACGGTCTTTCACGCGGGGAACGAAGTAGTACAGCGCGCCGATGTAGGCGACGATCCACGTCAGCAGCGGAATCATCAGGCGCCAGTCCGCCTCGGCGAACAGCACCAGCGAACTGATTGCGTAGATCACCACGTGCCACAGCGCGTCGACCGCTTGTACGGCAGAATCGCGCAGCGAGTTGCCGGTCTGCATGATGCGCTGGGCGATGCGCCCGGCGAAGTCATTCTGGAAGAAATTCAGGCTTTGCTTGAGCACATAGCTGTGGTTCTGCCAGCGGATCATGCTGGTCATGCCGGGACTCAGGGTCTGGTGCACCAGCAGATCGTGCAGGCCGAAAAAAATCGGTCGCAGCACAAGGGCGACCACCAGCATCCACGTCAGTTCGAGGGCGTGGTCGCTGAAGAAATTCGGGTTCGGTGTGCCCTGGGCCAGATCGATGATACGGCTCAGGTAGCTGAACAGCGCCACTTCGATCAACGCGGCGAACAGGCCGACCACAAGCAGGGCGGCGAAGCTCGGCCAGACCTGCTTCAGGTAATAGATGTAGAAGGGCCAGACGCGGTCCGGCGGGGACGCCGTCGGGGCGTCGCGGAAGATATCGATCAGTTGTTCGAAACGGCGATAGAGCATCAGATAACCGCCCGGAATCCGGGCTCTCCTTTTATCAGTGCGAGCGGCGCAGGCTCAGCCCGGCGCCGCTCGGTATGCCCGGCGAAACTCAGTCGATGCGCTTGGCCGACTTGATGATCACAGGGTCGACCGGCACGTTTTGCATGCCGCTTTTGGTGGTGGTCTGCGAGTTGACGATGACGTCTACGACATCCATGCCCTTGACCACTTTGGCGAACACCGCGTAACCGGCGTCACGGCCCGGGTCGAGGAAGGCGTTGTCGGCAACGTTGATGAAGAACTGGCTGGTGGCCGAGTCAGGGTTGGAGGTGCGCGCCATCGACAGGGTGCCGCGAACGTTGTGCAGGCCATTGCTGGCTTCGTTCTTGATCGGCGCCTTGGTGTCTTTCTGTTGCATCTGCTGGGTGAAACCGCCGCCCTGGGCCATGAAGCCCGGGATCACACGATGGAAAATGGTGTTGTTGTAGAAACCGCTGTCGACGTACTCAAGAAAGTTCTTGGTACTGATCGGTGCCTTGACCGGGTCCAGTTCGATTTCGATCTGGCCGTTGGTCGTGTCCAGCAGCACGTGGGGTGCTTTGGCCGGCGTGGCAGCCATCAGGTTGGCGGCGAACAGCACGGTACCAGCGGCGAGGGCGAGTTTTTTCAGCATGGGTCAGTGATCCTGAGATTGAAGGTCGGCTGCCTGTAGAAATTCCAGCAGCGTTTGATTGAAACGTTCGGGTTGATCGAGCGGAGTGGCGTGGCGCGAATCGGCAATCACCGCCAGCCGCGCATTCGGCAATAGTTTCACATAGGTTTCTTTCAATGCCACCGGTGTGTAGTCACGGTCGGCGCTGATGACGAGCGTTGGACAGGACACCCGGGAAAGTCGTTCCTGAACGCCCCAGCCAACAATCGCATCGAAGCTGGCGAGATAAGCACGTTTGTCGTTTTTTGCCCAGCGTTCAGCCATTTTACGGCGCAGATCGGCTTGTTCCGGTTTTGGAAAAAGTTTGCTGCCGAGGGCCTTGCCGATGGTTTCCAGGCTGAGCAGGCGCATCAGGCTCCAGCGCTTGAACCACTGCCAGTAATCGTCGCGAGTGCGCACTTTGACTTGTGGCGCGCTGTTGACGATGGTCAGGCTCTTGAGAAGTTGCGGCTGATCGACGGCCAGTTGAAAGCCGATCATGCCGCCCATCGACAGCCCGACGTAATGCACCGGGCCGAGCTTCAGGTGTTCGGCCAGAGCCACCAGGTCAGCGCTGAAACCGGCGATGCTGTAGCGTTCGCGCGGTTTGTCCGAACGCCCGTGGCCGCGAATGTCCGCGACGATCACCCGGTAGTGCGCGGCCAGCGCCGGGATCTGCATCTCCCAGTCCAGCGTGCTCGAGCCGAGCCCGTGAACCAGCAGCAACGGCGCACCGTGGCCATATTCCTCGTAGTGCAGGTTGCAACCTTCGTGCTCGAAATACGCCATCGGTGAACTCCGTGTCAGGCTTGTTCGGGGGCAGCGAACGGTGCGTCCAGCGGCAAGGTGTCGAAGGTGCGCAACAACTCGATGAGGATTTGCGTGGCCGGGCCCAGGGGTTTTTCCTTGTTCGTGTACAGGTAGAAGTTGGAATTGCGGCTGCGACCCTGATCCAACGGCAGCAGCTTGAGCGAACCTTCTTTCAATTCCCGTTCGATCATGTGGCGCGGCAGCCAGGCGAAGCCCAGGCCGTTGCTGACGAAGGTGGCCGCCGTGGCCAGGCTGCCGACGGTCCAGCGCTGCTCCGCGCCGAGCCAGCCGACGTCCCGTGGCTGCTGGCGGCCGGAGTCGCGAATCACCACTTGCATCTGGTTTTCCAGGTCCTGGAAGCTCAGCTCGCGGTTGAGCCGGTGCAGTGAGTGTTCCGGGTGGGCGACGGCGATGAATTCGACATCGCACAACTCGGCGCCGAGATAACCGGGAATGCTCAGCCCGGTGATCGCCAGATCGGCGACGCCTTCGAGCAATACTTCCTCCACGCCCGACAGGACCTCTTCGCGCAGACGCACGCGGCAGCCACGGCTTTGCGGCATAAACGCGGTCAGCGCGCGGACGAGGCGGGCGCTCGGATAGGCCGCATCGACCACCAGTCGCACTTCCGCTTCCCAGCCTTGCTCCATGTGATGGGCGAGGTCCTCCAGTTGGCTGGCCTGTTTCACCAGTTGGCGCGAGCGCCGAAGCAGCACGCCGCCGGCTTCGGTGAGCACGGCTTTGCGCCCGTCGATGCGCAGCAGCGGCACGCCGAGCTGGTCCTGCATGCGCGCCACGGTGTAGCTCACCGACGACTGCGAACGATGCAGGGCCTCGGCGGCCTGGGCGAATCCGCCGTGGTCGACCACGGCCTGCAATGTTCGCCACTGATCAAGGGTTACACGGGGCGCTTTCATCAATAGCTCCTCTTGTCCTAAGCTGGCCGTCCCTCATGGAGACTGCCGAATGAAAAAATTCTGTTGTGTGCTGCTGGCGCTGCTGCCGTTGACCGCGTTTGCCTATCCGATCGATGTGCAGAAGGATCTCAACGGCATGAAGATCGACTACGAGACTTTCGATACCGACAACGACATCGGCTCGATCCGGGTGGCCAACTACGGTGACGTCGACGCGACCTGCCGCGCAGTGTTCAGCAACGGTCCGGAAGCACCGCGAACGCGCAGCATCGACGTACCGGCCGGCAAACATAAAAACGCCACGGCCAAGTTCACCCGCGAGATCATCAAGCTGCGCATCAAACTGACCTGCACCCCGAAATAAGCGGTTTTGCATTTGTAGGAGTGAGCCTGCTCGCGATAGCGGTGTATCAGGTACATCAATGTTGCCTGACACACTGCTATCGCGAGCAGGCTCACTCCTACAAGGGTATGCGTTAGCTTATAAACGAATTTATCGATGGATTACAGCGGATATTTGCGCTTTTTTATCGATTCGACGCTGTTTAACCTCCACTCCATCGACTTACAACATTCTCGGATGGAGGCTACACACCATGTCCCGCGTTCTGATCATCGAAAGCAGCGCCCGCCAGCAAGACTCGGTTTCCCGTCAACTGACCCAGACCTTCATCGCTCAATGGAAAGCCGCGCACCCTGCCGATCAGATCACCGTGCGTGACCTCGCCGTGAACCCGGTGCCGCATCTGGACAGCAACTTGCTGGGTGGCTGGATGAAACCCGCCGAGCAGCGTAACGACGCCGAGCAATCCTCGCTGGACCGCTCCAACGCCTTGACCGATGAACTGCTCGCCGCCGATGTGCTGGTCATGGCTGCGCCGATGTACAACTTTGCGATCCCGAGCACCCTCAAGGCCTGGCTCGATCATGTGCTGCGTGCCGGCGTGACGTTCAAATACACCGAAACCGGCCCGCAAGGCCTGCTCAACGGCAAGCGTGCCTTTGTGTTGACCGCCCGCGGTGGCGTGTATGCCGGTGGTCCGGCGGATCATCAGGAACCGTATTTGCGTCAGGTCATGGGGTTCATTGGTATCCATGACGTGACCTTTATCCATGCCGAGGGCATGAACCTGGGCGGTGACTTCCAGGAGAGGGGGCTGAATCAGGCCAACGCCAAATTGTCTCAGGTCGCTTGATCGGTTAATCGCCAGATAATCGCTGGATGGTCTAGTGATCTGGCGCAACCCCTTCAAGGCTCTACGCGCATCGAACCTCCCTTTGCACTTTTGCTCCTGAGTGCTGTAGCCCGATTGAACGCTTTAGCGAGATCGGGCTTTTTTTTGTCTGCGATTTGATGAGCAGGATAGATTTCCTTGTAGGAGTGAGCCTGCTCGCGATAGCGGTCGTTCAGACGCATCAGTTTTGACTGAAACACCGCCATCGCGAGCAGGCTCACTCCTACAGGGGATTGTGTTGTCAGTGGGTTCGCGGTCTGGCGCAAAAAACGCTATCGTCGCCGCCATTCGATTTCGAGGCGAGTATGGGCTATCTACTTTTTGTCACGCTGATCCAGGCGTTCTCTTTCAGTCTGATCGGCGAGTACCTGGCGGGGCATGTCGACAGTTACTTCGCGGTGCTGGTGCGTGTGGTGCTGGCCGGGTTGGTGTTTATTCCGTTGACGCGCTGGCGTTCGGTGGAGCCGGCGTTCATGCGTGGCATGCTGCTGATCGGCGCCTTGCAGTTCGGCGTGACTTACGTCTGTCTGTATCTGAGCTTCCGCGTGCTGACCGTACCGGAGGTGTTGCTATTTACCATTCTCACGCCTTTGCATGTGACCTTGATCGAAGACGCGCTGAACCGCCGCTTCAACCCGTGGGCGTTGATCGCCGCGCTGGTGGCAGTCGGTGGCGCGGCGGTGATTCGTTTCGACAGCATCAGTCCGGACTTCTTCATGGGCTTCCTGTTGCTGCAACTGGCTAACTTCACCTACGCCGCCGGGCAGGTGCTGTACAAGCATCTGGTAGCGAAACACCCGAGTGATCTGCCGCATTACCGCCGCTTCGGTTATTTCTACCTGGGCGCATTGATGGTGGTACTGCCGGCGTTTCTGCTGTTCGGCAAGTCGAACTTTCTACCAGAGGCGCCACTGCAATGGGCGGTGTTGCTGTTCCTCGGGCTGGTTTCGACGGCATTGGGCCTGTACTGGTGGAACAAGGGCGCATGCATGGTCAATGGCGGCACCCTGGCGGTGATGAACAACCTGCATGTGCCGGTGGGGTTGTTGTTGAATTTGCTGATCTGGAATCAGCATGAGGAACTGGGGCGGTTGTTCCTCGGCGGCAGTGTGATCCTCGCCGCTGTGTGGATCAGCCGGTTGGGGATTCGAAAATCCGCGGCCACCGCGTAACCGCTGATTCACAAATACCAATGTGGGAGCGGGCTTGCTCGCGAAGGCGTCAGGTCAGTCAATCTCTTTGTTGAATGACACTGCGCTTTCGCGAGCAAGCCCGCTCCCACAGTTTCGATTTGCAGGGTTACATAACGTGTTTTTCAGGCTCCGGAATGCTCGCCGAGCCCAACACCGCCGGCAATAACCCCGCGCGCAAGTCCCCGCCACTGGGCTGTTGATACAGACTCAGTCCGAACTCCGGCAGCACCGCCAGCAGATAATCAAAAATATCCCCCTGAATCCGCTCGTAATCGGCCCACACGGTGGTGCGGGTGAAGCAGTAGATTTCCAGCGGAATGCCCTGCGCGGTGGTTTGCATCTGGCGAACCATGCAGGTCATGTTCGGCTGAATTTCCGGATGACTCTTCAGGTACGCCAGCGCATAAGCGCGAAAGGTGCCGACATTGGTCATGCGCCGACGGTTGGCCGACATCGCCGCGACATTGCCTTGGGCCTCGTTCCACGCCTTGAGCTCGGCTTTCTTGCGACTCATGTAGTCGGTCAGCAGGTGCACTTGCGAGAGCTTTTCTTCTTCGTCATCGCGGATGAAACGCACGCCGCTGGCATCGATGAACAGGCTGCGCTTGATCCGTCGTCCGCCGGATTGCTGCATGCCGCGCCAGTTCTTGAACGACTCGGACATCAGGCGCCAGGTCGGGATCGAGACGATGGTCTTGTCGAAATTCTGCACCTTGACCGTGTGCAGGGTGATGTCGACCACGTCGCCATCGGCGCCGACCTGCGGCATCTCGATCCAGTCGCCGACGCGCAGCATGTCGTTGCTGGTCAGCTGCACGCTGGCGACGAATGACAGCAACGTGTCCTTGTAGACCAACAGGATCACCGCCGACATTGCACCCAGACCCGACAGCAGCAACAGCGGCGAACGGTCGATCAGGGTGGCGACAATGATGATCGCGCCGAACACGTACAAGACCATTTTCGCCAGTTGCACATAGCCTTTGATCGAGCGCGTGCGGGCGTGCTCGGTACGCGCATAGATGTCGAGCAAGGCATTGAGCAGGGCGCTGATCGCCAGCAGCAGGAACAGAATGGTGAACGCCAGCGCCACGTTGCCGAGAAAATTCATCGAGGTTTTGCTGAGTTCCGGCACCAGATGCAGGCCGAACTGGATCACCAGCGATGGCGTCATCTGCGCCAGGCGCTGAAACACCTTGTTGTGCCGGAAGTCATTGATCCAGTGCAGAGCCGGCTGGCGACCGAGCATGCGGCTGGCGTGCAGGATCAGGTAGCGCGCCACTCGTCCGAGCACGAGCGCGATCACCAGCAGCACCATCAGCGCCAGTCCCGACTGCAAGAGCGGATGCTGTTCAAGGGTGCCCCAGAGGTCCTGGGCGTTGAGCCAGAGCTGTTTGATATCCATAAGCGAAACGTTTCTTCTATAAAGACGCGAGGGGCAATTAGAGCATTTAAGACGCTGCGTATTGCGGTCGGCGACAAAACGGGCAACAAAAAAACCACTGATTGCCACCGTTTGCACAAAGAAACTCGGCCTGAGTGCTCGAAACCGGTAATCTATGCAGCTGTTTTTTTGCATATCTTCGAGGTAGCACCCGTGTTTTCCCAATTCGCCCTGCACGAACGCCTGCTTAAAGCCGTGGCCGAGCTGAAATTTGTCGAGCCAACGCCTGTGCAAGCCGCGGCCATTCCGCTGGCGCTCCAAGGGCGTGATTTGCGGGTGACGGCGCAAACCGGTAGCGGCAAAACCGCTGCATTCGTTTTGCCAATCCTCAATCGCCTGATCGGCCCGGCGAAGATCCGCGTCAGCATCAAGACCCTGATCCTGCTGCCGACCCGCGAGCTGGCCCAGCAGACGTTGAAGGAAGTTGAGCGCTTCGCGCAGTTCACCTTCATCAAGTCCGGCCTGATCACCGGTGGTGAAGACTTCAAGGTCCAGGCGGCGATGCTGCGCAAGGTGCCGGACATCCTCATCGGTACGCCGGGGCGGATGATCGAGCAACTCAACGCCGGCAACCTCGACCTCAAAGAAGTCGAAGTGCTGGTACTCGACGAAGCCGACCGCATGCTCGACATGGGCTTCGCCGAAGACGTGCAACGTCTGGTCGACGAATGCCCGAACCGTCAGCAGACCATGCTGTTCTCCGCCACCACTGGCGGTTCCGGCCTGCGCGAGATGATCGCCAAGGTGCTGAACAATCCTGAGCACTTGCAGCTCAATGCGGTCAGCCAACTGAACTCGACGACGCGTCAGCAAATCATCACCGCCGACCACAATCAGCACAAAGAGCAGATTGTGAACTGGCTGCTGGCCAACGAGACCTACCAGAAAGCCATCATCTTCACCAACACCCGCGCCATGGCCGACCGTATTTATGGCCGCCTCGTGGCTCAGGAATACAAGGCGTTCGTGCTGCACGGCGAGAAAGACCAGAAGGATCGCAAACTGGCGATCGATCGCCTGAAGCAGGGCGGCGTGAAGATCCTCGTCGCGACTGACGTTGCGGCTCGTGGTCTGGACGTCGATGGCCTGGACATGGTGATCAACTTCGACATGCCACGCAGCGGCGACGAGTACGTACACCGCATCGGTCGTACCGGCCGCGCCGGCAACGATGGCCTGGCGATCTCGCTGATCTGCCACGGCGACTGGAACCTGATGTCGAGCATCGAGCGCTACTTGAAGCAGAGCTTCGAGCGCCGCACGATCAAGGAAGTCAAAGGCACCTACGGCGGGCCGAAAAAGGTCAAGGCCTCGGGCAAAGCCGTCGGCGTGAAGAAGAAAAAGACCGACGCCAAGGGTGACAAAAAGAAAACCGCCGCCAAGACGCCGACCAAGCGCAAGAGCGTCAACCGTCCAAAGCCGGATTCTCTGGTGAGCAGCGACGGCATGGCCCCGCTCAAGCGCCGCAAGCCGGCCGAGCCTGCGGCTGAGTAAGCTTTAGTATCGCGCATAAAAAAACCGGACATTGTCCGGTTTTTTTATGTCTCAACTGTCGGCTTTTTTCTCCGCCGAACCCAGTTCCTGCAAGCGCTTATCGATCAGCTGACACTTGTCCGGTAGATCGGCGCTGGCCGTGCCCAGATTCATTTTCTGCAACTCGGCGTTGATCTCCTTGGCCTTGGCCGGATTTTGCTCGGTGAGTTTCGCAACCTCCTTGGCCAGTTGCTCACGTTTGACCGCGGCCTCTTCGGGCGTACAGGCCCAGACGGGCAGGGCACAGGCCAGCGTAGCGGCGAGGGACAGCTTGATCAGGGTTTTCATGGGCAGGCCTCAGTTCCGGTTAAGGCGGGTTAACCGGTTGAGGGCTAAAGCCTGGGAAAAGTTCAGTGTGCTTAGCAGTGAGAATTTGGATCAGAAGTCCAACTCACTTAGCGAAGTGCCGATGCAGCGATCAAAGATATCGATAAGAGGTTGATCAACTCCGTAGAAGGAGTGAATGCATGCATCAATCCATCCTTCGCGATCCACTGAATGCCAATCGATTGAATAGCCTGCGTTGAGAATAATGTACTCAAAGACGATACGCTGGGTTCGTCCGTTACCTTCTCTGAACGGGTGGGCAACGTTGATATTTCCATACGTCTCGGCCACGGTGTGGATGAGGTGATCACGAGAATAGTCCTCGAACCAGCCCGCAGCGGCCATTTTCGAAAACTCTTTTTCGACCTCGCGCTCAATGAAGTCCGGGCTGCAAAAACGGGTGCTGCCTTTGCTGATCGCCAGCGTGCGGATTTCACCCGCCCAAGAATAAACTTTTTCGAATAAGGTGCGGTGAACGTCCCTCAACGTAGCAAGACTGTACGGAGGGGTAATGAATTCAAGCTTCGCGGCAGCTACTTCGTTGATATAGCGTTCCGCTTCGTCCAGATCCTCCGCAGTGCGTAAATCGAGCAGATTGATGAGTACGTCTGACCCCGGATAGCAATCCGGGGCTTGGTCAGCACCGTATTTATCATTACTCAAGGTTTTACGTGCCGGACGGCTTTCAAGGCAGCCTCCCGAGTAGGAAGTTTGATGTCTCCATCGCAAGGCGAAGGAGCGAAACCTTCCAGACGCAAACTAGCTGCGAAGTTGGCTCTGCGATGCTTGGCGAACCAAACTTTCTTGGTTTCTAAACTGAGCTTTTCCATCCTGCCCCCTCAATGTCAGGTGCGCCTATTATAGCGGACGGGCACCCGATGGGCCCGATGACCTAGCATCGCACAATCGAAAGTCCTGGTGAATCCACTCGCCGTGCGCTTTCGGCGCAGAAGTACGCCAGGCTAGCCTACGGTCACAGATTACGCTCAAGAACGCTGCTCGCCATGACAGCAGCCCGGCTTCATCGCTTCGTCGTACCGATCATGATGCCGCACCCATTCCATGATCTCGTCCTCATTTCTGCCCTTGGGCGTCAGATCAAGGTAGTGGTAAGCGCCGACCAGCATGTCCAGGCCTCGGGCGTAAGTGGAGTAGGTATGGAATATCTCGCCTTGGTCGTTTCGATAAAACACGCTCAGCCCCGGCATTTCTTCCTCGGCGCTGTCGGTTTTTTCGTAGTTATACGTGGCTTTTCCCTCCGCGACGTCTTCAGCCCGAGCGCAGACGCCGAAGTCGTAATTGAAGTCGCAACCCTCGGACGAAACCCAGTCGAACTTCCAGCCCATCCTTTGTTTGAATGCCTGAAACTCGTTAAACGGCGCGTGGGACACTGCCACCACCGCGACATCGTGGTGGGCCAGATGTTGATTGGCGCCGTCGATGTGATCGCTGAGGAACGAGCAGCCCTGGCAACCTTCCTGCCAATCTTTGGCGAACATGAAGTGGTAAATGATCAACTGGCTGTGCTTGCCGAACAGGTCGTTGAGTTTCACTTCGCCGCTCGCGCTCTGGAAATGGTAATCCTTGTCGACTTTTACCCACGGCAGGGCGCGGCGCTCGGCGCTGAGGCGGTCGCGTTCCCGGGTGAAGGCTTTTTCGTGGGCCAGGTGTTGCTGGCGGGCGGCGAGCCAGGCTTCGCGTGTTACCACCGGATGGTTCTCAACGTTCATGACGATGTCTCCTGCGGGGTTAAACCGGCTGTTTCAGACTAGTCGTTTAACGTACCGAAGAATCGACACACCGTCGGTCGGTCGGACGCCGTAAATGCGGCTGAACGGCTGCGCAGCGCTTCGGTCACAACCTTTGAACGCGGCACACATCACCCGCACCGGAGGTTGGATCAGGATGACGACTTATAACTGGGATTTGATTGAGCGTTTGCTGCATGAAGTGCAGAACAGCGCTGGCCACAGTTTTACGCCACGACCTTATGCCGAGCAGCATGCTGCGGACCAGGCGGCGGTCGGTGAATCCGTAGGGAATCTGGATCACTTGAAAACAGAGGCCTGCCAATACGAAAAGCTCTTGCTGGAGCGCGGCTACATCGAGCCTCGGCCGGAGGAAGAGGGCGGCAATGGCGAGAACTTCGTGCTGACGCCGCGTGGCTCGAGATTGCTGAGCCTGATCGACAGCAGCATTCCCGGCAATGACCATCCGCGTCAGGTGCTGGATGAGCAGGAGGATGCGCTGGATGAGCTGACGTTTGATGAGGTGGCGTCAAAAGCGCAAATCGCCTGATTTTGTTAAGGGCGTAATGAAAAACCTGTGGGAGCGGGCTTGCTCGCGAAAGCGCTGATTCAGCCAACTCAAACGTTGCTGACCCACCGCTTTCGCGAGCAAGCCCGCTCCCACATTGGAATCGAGTGATCTCAAGATTTATGTGCGGCCTTCAGGCATTTGAGGTCATTGAAGTCTTTGCGCACGCCCTCGATCTTTTTCAGCAAGCGCTCTCGCTGTTGCGGCGTGCTCTCGGCCATAAGGTCGACAAACAGTGCACGTGCCTGCGCTTCCGTGTTGGCGTAGGCCTTGCGGTAATCCGCTGTCCATAACTGCTCGCGGTTGACCAGAAGCGTCTCGATGCGTTGTGGGAATTGCGGACTCTGGCGTTGCGCAACGGCGGCGCTGAACTGTTGCTGCCAATGGGCGCGGTTGGCAATCCACTGGGTGTTCTGATCGCCCAGCGCGTTGCTCCAGGCCGCGACGCGTTGCTTCTGCGTGTCGCTCAACGGTCCCAGCCAGTCATTCAGGCGCTTTTCCATGCGCTCTCCGCGTTCCTTGATCTGTTGCGCCAAGGGCGGTTTGAGGTATTCCTGCTGGCGCTTGCGCAGATCCTTGGCGAACGCGTCGTTCATTTCCGCGACCTGTTTATCGTCCAGGCCTTGCAGCAGTTCGATGGCCGACGGGGTGATTTCCCGCGCGGTTTCGGCGATCGCCTGTTTGGCTTCGGCGGTGCGTTCCTGCAGGGCGGCGTCGGTGATTTGATTGCGTTCGACCATGGCCTGCAATCGGTCCAACCAGTCAAGGTAACCCGGCAATTGAGTGGTGCAGTGCCAGCTCAAGTGGCCCTTGAGGCGTTCGTTGAACCAGTCTTTCTGCTCGCCGCTCATGTCCACGTAGTCGCCAAGCGTCCACGGGATGATCACGTCGAGGTTGCGGTAGGCCAGGCCGACACGGCTGCAGGCGCCGAGGGCGAGGGTGAAGATCAGCAGGGCGGCAATCTGTTTGAACCAGCGAGACATGGGCAAATCCTTGCGAGAGCCTGGCTTCGGGAATCTGATTCTTATGTGATGCAGGATGCGCGCGGCAGTTCAGCCGATCAATAGAAGGCGTGGGCAGCCTTGAGGGTGACGAGACCGTCGCACTGGCTGTTGTGCCCGGAATAGGCCGAACAATCGCTGCCGCTGAGGCTGGAATTGCTATAGATCAGGTCGAGATCGACGCCCATGAACGGCCGGGACAACTTCACCGACCAGTCGGTGAAACTGCTGATATAGCCACCGTCCACCGCGGCGGGGGTGTTCAGTTGATGGGTGGTGTATTTCATGCTGACACCGATGCCGAACGGTTGGTTACCGCCGAGATCGGCAAACAGCGTGTTGTTCTGTTTATCCGGGTCGTTGCTCAAGGCGACGCCGAAGCGGCTGCCGAGCAGGGTCAGCCCGCCGAACACCTCCTGACTGTCGAGGGTGTCCACGCGAGGATAGCTGTAGTGGATCATTCCGACTTCATAGCCGAGGGTCTGATCGAAAGGCTGCTTAAAGCCTACGTAGGAGTCGATTTCAAGATTCTTGCCCGGCGTGATGCCCATGCTCGGTGCGTATTGGCCGAAATACACGCCGCTGTCGTGACTCAAGTCGAGGCCGCCATGGAATGAGCCGACCGCCGCCGGTTTCACCAGGCCCTGGGCCATGCTGCGGCTGGGAGTCGTGCCGAGTTTGAGATCGAAATCGCCCAGTTCGCGCTGAAAAACCTGGGCGTGCGCGGTCGCTGCCGATAGCAGGCTGACGAGCAATAAACAGGAAGATAGGCGCATGCGTCACTCCATGAACCGCGAGCGCAGGACCATGGGCCTGCTGAAACGCTTGATCTAGACGCGTGCAAGGATACCGGCGAATGCTCGGCATTGATGGCCGTTCGTCGATTTTCGAGGTTTTTGTTTAAAGCGAAGGGGGAATTGCGCGGTGCCAGTCCAGGCGCTTCGAAGCTCAAAGCGCCTCTGGACGGGGGTAAACCGGGTTGTTACTTCTTGCCCAGGCTGATCTGCTTGGACGGGCCGAACGTCTGGCCGCTGACGCCTTTGGCAATTTGCTGAATTTCGCCGCCGGATTTGAGGAACGCTGCGATTTGATCGTTAATCGATTCGCTGGTTTCAACGGCTGGAGCTGGCTTTGCTTTGCTGGTGGATGCTTTTACACGCATGGCGGCCATTAACCTTTAGAAAAGTAACTCGGCCAGACATCGTACAGGAATAACTTGACAATTGCTTGGTAAATATCCCCCGGAATAACCAACCCCGGCGCTGCATTATTGTCGCTTCGATATTCGTAATAGGCGGCTAAGCTGCTGTTTTAAATACGAACATTTATTCTGACGGTGCTTCGGCGGATGGCCGCCACGCGCTCGGCTGGACTGACGAGCGGCATCTCCGTCGGGCTGCAAACGAGGAAAATCAAGACGTTGAAGCAGATTTAGCGCTGCGAGGATCTGGCGCCCGACGTTGCCGGCAAAAACGGGTAGAATGCCGCCCACGCAATGAGGGTTCAGGAAATGGCTTTAGTCGGGCGTTACAACAGTTTGCAAGTGGTTAAACACACTAACTTCGGTTTATATCTGGACGGCGGTGCTGACGGCGAGATTCTGTTGCCCAACCGTTATATCCCCAAAGATATTCCCAGCGAAGATGAAGACTGGCTCAATGTTTTTATTTATCTGGACAGCGAAGACAAACTTCTCGCCACCACGGAAAAACCGAAAGTTCAGGTCGGCGAATTTGCCAGCCTGAAAGTGGTTGAAGTCAACAGCATCGGGGTATTCCTCGATTGGGGGCTGCCAAAGGATCTGTTGTTGCCATACTCGGAAGAGAAACGGCAGATGACCGCCGGCGAATATTGCGTGGTGCATGTCTACCTCGACAAACACACCCGCCGCATCACCGCCACCGCGCGGCTTGATCGTTATCTGGACAAGACCCCTGCGACTTACAGCCCGGGCCAGGAAGTTGACCTGCTGGTGGCCGAAGCCACCGACATGGGCTTCAAGGCGATCATCAACAACAAGCACTGGGGCTTGATCCACAAGAACGAAATCTTCAAGTTCATGCGCTCGGGCATGCGCGAAAAAGGCTTCATCAAGGAAGTGCGCGCCGACGGCAAAATCAGCCTGAGCCTGCAACCGGTCGGCCAGGAAGCGGCCAGCAGCCTGAGTTCGAAGATCCTCGGCAAGTTGCGTGAAAACGACGGCACCCTGGCGGTCAGCGACAAGAGCGACCCGGCGTTGATCAGCAGCCTGTTCGGCGTCAGCAAAGGCAACTTCAAGAAAGCCATCGGTTCGCTGTACAAGGAAGGCAAGATCGTCATTCACGCCGATCGCATTGAACTGACCTGAGTTCTCGCAGGCCCATGTTGGCGCTGCCGAAGGCTCGGGCCGCGTTCGGACGATCTGTTGATCTTGATCTTGAAAAAACAGATCAAAACATCGCAGCCGTCGGCAGCGCCTACATCAAGAGAGATGAGCAAATGAAAAAGCCGCTGATCGCGTACGTCGCTACGCTGCTGACGTTTCTGCTGCTCGACGGCATCTGGCTCGGGCTGCTGATGGCGCCGACCTATCGCGAACTGCTCGGTGCGCTGATGCTGGAACAACCGCTGCTGGTCCCCGCAGCGGTTTTTTATTGCCTGTACGTTTTCGGCTGTGTGGTGTTTGTGGTGTTGCCGGCGCTGAGCTGGCAGCGAGCGGCGAAGCTCGGTGCGCTGTTGGGGCTGGTGGCCTATGGCACCTATGACCTGACCAATTGGGCGACCCTGCGCGGCTGGTCGATGCAGGTGAGTTTGATGGACTGGGCTTGGGGAACGGTGGCGACTGCAGTTGCCTGCACGGTGGGTTATTTGATGGCGAAGCGATTCGCGTGAGCTGATCTTTCAGTTGCGTTGGCAATGCTGGCCTCTTCGCGAGCAAGCCCGCTCCCACAATGAATTCCCGTCGTTCACACATTCCACATCCACCACAAATCCCCTGTGGGAGCGGGCTTGCCCGCGAATGACGGCGCAGCCGTCAGCCATTCAGCACTGGCGTCACTGGCGAACTAAATGTCTTTTCCAGACGCCTTTTTCCGCGCGTCTGATTGATAATCCTCAACATTGATTTCTGACCATTGGATGGCCTGCCATGTTGTGTGCATACGAGGTGTTGCGGTGAGTGCCGAGCGGCGTAATGCCGACGGGTTTGCCCTGCAAGTGATGATCGGCCTGTGCCTGATCTGGGGTGTGCAACAAGTTCTGATCAAGTGGGCTGCTGCGGACATCGCGCCGGTGATGCAGGCGGCGGGGCGCTCGGGGATTTCCGCGCTGCTGGTCGGCCTGCTGATCTGCTGGAAGGGCGGCTGGGATCAGGTCGGCAGCACCTGGCGTGGCGGCTTGCTGGCCGGTGCGTTGTTTGGTCTGGAGTTCCTGTTCATCGCTGAAGGTCTGCAACTGACGACCGCCGCGCACATGTCGGTGTTCCTGTATACCGCGCCGATTTTTACTGCACTCGGCGTGCATTTCCTGCTGGCCAGTGAGCGCCTGCGGCCGTTGCAGTGGCTTGGGATTCTGCTCGCATTCATCGGCATCGCGGTTGCCTTCGCCGGCGGTGTGTCGTGGGATAACCTCGACCGGCGCATGCTGCTGGGCGATGCCTTCGGCGTGCTGGCCGGCGCTTGCTGGGGCGCGACCACCGTAGTGGTGCGTGCCTCGCGATTGTCGGAAGCGCCGGTAACGCTGACCTTGTTTTATCAATTGATGGTCGGTTTCATCGGCCTGCTGTTGATTGCGCTGTTCAGCGGCCAGATCACCCACGTCAGCCTGACCACCGTGGCGGTGGCCAGCGTGCTGTTTCAGGGACTGGTGGTGTCGTTCTTCAGTTACCTGGTGTGGTTCTGGCTCCTGCGCCGTTATCTGGCGGCCAACCTGGCGGTGTTCTCGTTCATGACGCCGTTGTTCGGCGTGACCTTCGGCGTGCTGCTGCTCGGAGAAGCGTTGAGCCTGAACTTCGTCATCGGCGCCGTACTGGTGTTGCTCGGCATCACCTTCGTCAGTGCCGAACAGTGGCTGCGTCGGCGTTTGCGCAAAGCGCTGGGCCAGCGTTAGTCGACTGCCGCGCCAGACCTCCGGCAATCAACAGGCCTGCGCCGGCGATGACCAGTGCCGGCTGCAAACCGCCACTGAAATGACTGCTCAGCGCCGCCAGCAACGGGCCGCTGAGCTGGCCGATGGCAAAGCACGCCGTCAGCAGGCCGGCATTACGCTGGACAGCGTGGGGCGCCAGCTCCCGCGAGCGCTGCATGACCAATTGCATGCAGGCCAGAAACGGCGTACCGCACAGGATCACGCCCAGCGCCAGGCCGAGGCCACTGCCCAGCAGGCAGGCAAACACGCCGGCCGCTTGCAGCCACAGCGTCGCCATCAGCCAGTGCCGCGTGGTTTCGCGATCATGCCGGCGCCAGCTCACCAGCCACACGCCAATCGCCGCGCCCAGGCCGAAGCACGGCCAGAACAGATCCGCCTGCCATTGCCCGTGAAATTGCGCATTGGCCATTTGCGCGAGAAACGTCGCCGGGATGATGTAGCCGATGCCGTACAGCGCGTACACCAGCGCCAACCGGCCAATGCCACGACTTGCTGAGGCCACTTGGGTCGTCGCTGCCGTCGTGACAACCGGGGGCTGCGGCAGGAACCGCCAGACCCCGAGCATTATCAGCAACGCGGCGCCGGCATAAATCATCCACAGCGTCGCTGATGTCTGCTGCAATCGATGTGAGATCAGCGCCAGCAACCCCGTCAGAAAAATCCCCAGACCCGGCCCGGCAAACACCAGCGCGCCCCAGCGTGGCCGACCCGCTGCCGCCGCCAGTGGCTGACTGAGTGACGTGATCATCACCAGCACCCAGGCGCTGGCGACGCCGGTGCCAAAGCGCAGCATCAGGTGCGACCAGAAACCGTTGGCCCAAAACGAGGCCAGTGTCAGCAGCACGCACAGCCACAAACCGCCGTGCAGGCGGCGCTGCACCTGCTGCGGACGATGCGCGAACATCGCATCCACGGCACCCAGCAGATAGCCCAGGTAGTTGGCCGCCGCAATCAGACCGGCGGCCGTCAGGTCGAACTGGCCTTCGCTGAGCAAGTGCGGCATCTGCGGTGTGAGGGCGAAACGTCCGATGCCCATGGCCATCATCAGGGCAACGAAGCAGGCGGATAAGCGAATCAGCGGCGACATGGTCGGGCTTCCGTCAAAAGAACAATGACCGTCAGGCTAGGGCTGATTGACTTTCTTTAAAATTGAATAATAGTGAGTAACTTGTTCTGTTCAGGAGAAAGCTTGTGGAGTTCAGCCAACTGCGGATTTTTCAGGCCGTTGCCGAAGAAGGTTCGATCACCCGTGCTGCCGAACGCCTGCACCGGGTGCCGTCGAATCTGTCGACCCGCCTTAAACAGCTTGAAGAGCAATTGGGCGTCGAACTGTTCGTCCGCGAGCGTCAGCGTTTGCAGTTGTCGCCTGCGGGAAAGGTCCTGCTGGACTACACCGGCAAGTTGTTCGCCCTGCGTGACCAGGCCAGTGCCGCAGTCATGGGCGGGCAGCCGGCAGGGGACTTTGCCTTGGGCACCATGTACAGCACGGCGGCGATCCATCTGCCGGCGTTGCTGGCGCGTTATCACAAGCAGTACCCGGCGGTGAATCTGCAAGTGCAGTCGGCGCCGAGCGGTGAGTTGCTTGAAGGCCTGCTCAGTAGACGCCTTGATGCCGCGTTGGTCGATGGCCCGCTGGAACTGGCCGGGCTCGACGGCGTGCCGTTGTGCGAAGAACGGCTGGTGCTGATCACTGAAATCGATCATCCGCCGGTGCGCAGCGCGCTGGATGTGCAGGGGCGCGCGGTGTTCACCTTTCGCCAGGGCTGCTCTTATCGCATGCGCCTGGAAGCGTGGTACGCCCACTACCACGCGGCCATGGGCCGGGCGATGGAGATCGAGTCGTATCAGGGCATGCTCGCCTGCGTGATCGCCGGCAGTGGCGTGGCGCTGATGGCGGAATCGATGCTGGCCAGTCTGCCCGGCCGCGAAAGTGTTGCGGCGCATCCGCTGGCCGAGCCGTTCGTGGCTGCGACAACGTGGCTCATGTGGCGCAAAGGCATGGTCGGAGCGAATCTCAATGCATGGATCGAGGTGCAGCAAGCGGTCTATCCCGCGCCTGCGCTGGAGACCCGTGAAATAGCGTGAACCTGTAGCAACAGATTCTGTTCAATTCAGTAACAGATCATTGCGGATTTCACCGAGCATTGCGTAGGACTTCGGACTATTATCAGTGCGAAGCCGCCACAGAATTCCGGCCGCTCAGCACCACCCTGAAGGGGGCATACGATGAAAGAGAAAATTCAAAACTGGCTGCACGACCTGGGTGTTGCCCTCGGCTTGATCGAACCGCCTCTGCAACCGGTACCGATTCGCACTGATGACGAGCAGCGTCGGCGCCAGCCACGTCGGCGTTAATACCACCGATCAGCGATTTCAAGATCGCAGCCGTCGGCAGTTTCTACATATTGTAGGAGCTGCCGAAGGCTGCGATCTTTTGCTTTTATCCAGGCAAAAAAAACGGGTGTGGCCACCGACGCCACACCCGCTGAAGAAAACATCAAGTCGTTACATCAAGTTCAGACCGCAGTCGCCACCGTGGCCGGGCGACGCGAGCACAAGCTGACCACGACGAAACTCACCAGACCCACCGCCAGGCTGTAATAGATCGGCGTATTGGCGTCCAGACCGTCCTTGAACATGAACAGCAGCGCCGTGGCGAAGCCCAGGCCCATGCTGGCGATGGCGCCGGCGGTGGTCGCGCGTTTCCAGAAGATCGCGCCGATCAGCGGAATCAGCATGCCGCCTACCAACAGGTTGTAGGCAAGGGTGAGGGCGCTGATCACGTCATTCACCACCAGTGCGATACCCAGCACGACGATACCCGTCAGCAGGGTGAACAAGCGGTTCACGCCCAGGCTCGACTGCTTGCCGCCACGCAGTTTCGGCAGCAGGTCTTCGGTCAGCGTGGTGGCGGCGGCGAGCAAGCCGGCGCTGGCGGTGGACATCATGGCGGCCAGCGCGGCCGCGATGACCAGACCACGGATCCCGTCAGGCAGCGACAGTTTGACGATGGCGGCGAACGCGTTGTTGACGTTGTCCAGATCCGGAATCAGCACGTGCGCTGCCATGCCGATCAGCGCGCAAGCCAGGCCGTAAAGGATGCAGTAGATTCCCGCGATGCTGCCGGCGTATTGCGCGACCTTGGCGGTCTTGACGGTAAATACCCGTTGCCAGATGTCCTGACCGATCAGGATGCCGAAGAAGTAGATCATGAAGTAGGTGATGATCGTGTCCCAGCCGATCGTGGTGAAGCTGAAGGCGGTGGCCGGCAGTTTCAGCACCAATTCGTCCCAGCCGCCGACGCGGTACAGGCAGATCGGCAACAAGATGAACATCAAGCCGACGGTCTTGATGATGAACTGCACGATGTCGGTCAGGGTCAGCGACCACATCCCGCCGATCGCCGAGTAAATCACCACCACACCACCGCCCAGCAGCACCGAGATCCAGAACGGCAGGCCGAACAGCACTTGCAGCACGGTGCCGATGGCGAGAATCGAGGTCACGCCGATCATCAGCGCGTAGGCCAGCATGATCGCCGCACTCGCCGAGCGCGCCATCGGGTTGTAGCGCTTTTCCAGGACTTGGGTAACGGTGTAGATCTTCAGTTTCAGCAGCGGCTTGGCGAGGAACAGGTTCAGCGCGACGATGCCGCAACCCAGCGCCGCACACAGCCAGAAGCCGGAGATACCGTGCACATAGCCCAGACGCACGGTGCCGACGGTGGACGCACCGCCGAGTACGGTCGCGGCCATGGTGCCCATGTACAGACTGGGGCCGAGGTTGCGACCGGCCACGAGAAAGTCCTCGTTGGTCTTGGCCTTGCGCATGCCGAAATAGCCGAGCAAGAGCATGCCGGCGGCGTAGATGAGGACGACGAATAAATCCAAAGCCATGATGGCGTGTCTCCGATTGTCTTTTTTATGGTGGGGCTGAGATCAGTTCCTTGTAGGAGTGAGCCTGCTCGCGATGACTGCAGCACATTCAACATTGATGTGGCTGGAAGTCCGCTATCGCGAGCAGGCTCACTCCTACAGGGGGCCGCGTCAGGCGGCCTGACGTAGTTCGGGTTTTATGGCGGCTTCGCTGCGCACATCGGTCGGCCCGAACACCTCTCGTGGTTCCGGGAACAGCTTGAGCAATGTCAGGTACACCACCGACGCCAGGCCCAATGTCACCGGCAAGCTGATGTCGATGCCGCCGGCCATCTCGCCCAGCGGGCCGACAAACTGTCCCGGCAGGTTGACGAAGCACAGGCCGACCAGTGCGCTCGGGATCCACGCACCGAGGCCGCGCCAGTTCCAGCCATGGCTGAACCAGTAGCGTCCGCCCTGTTCGCCGCGGGTGAATACTTGCAGGTCATCCGGGCAGTAGAAGCCGCGACGCACCAGCAGGCCGATGATCATGATCACCATCCACGGCGTGGTGCAGGTGATGATCAGCACGGCGAAGGTCGATACGCTCTGCACCAGGTTGGCGGCGAAACGGCCGATAAAGATGAAGGCAATCGACAGCACGCCGATCAGCAAGGTCGCCTTGACCCGCGACAGCACCCGCGGAAACACGCTGGACATGTCCAGCCCGGTGCCATACAGCGAGGTGGTGCCGGTCGACATCCCGCCGATCACCGCAATCAGGCACACCGGCAGGAAGAACCAGCTCGGCGACACCGCCAGCAAGCCGCCGACGTAGTTGTTCGCCGCGATGTAATCCGGCGCCTTGATCGCGACGATGGTCGCGGTGGCGAGGCCGAACAGAAACGGGATCAACGTGGCCAGTTGCGCGGCGATCACCGCCAGCATGATCCGCCCCTTCGGCGTTTCACGCGGGATGTAGCGCGACCAGTCGCCAAGGAACGCACCGAAGGAGATCGGATTGCTCATCGCCACCAGCGCCGCGCCGATGAACGCCGCCCAGAACCCGGCCTGACCCAGCGCCACGCTGCCGGCGTACTGGCTGTCGAAAGCGGGGGCGAAAGCGAAGATGCCGAGCAGGAACAACAGACTCGCGGCCCACACTGCGATGCGGTTGACCCACAGCATGAAGCGGAAGCCGTAGATGCACACGGTCAGCACCAGCAGTGCGAACAAGCCGTAGGCCAGGCCCAGGGTCAGGTCGGTTTCCGGCAGATCGAGCAGGCGTTTGGCGCCGCCGACCAGCGCGTCGCCCGAACTCCACACCGAGAGCGAGAAGAACGCGATCGCCGTCAATAACGACAGGAACGAACCGACAATCCGCCCGTGCACGCCGAAGTGCGCACCGGAAGACACGGCGTTGTTGGTGCCGTTGAGCGGGCCGAACAGGCCCATCGGCGCGAGGATCAGTGCACCGACCACCACACCCAGCACAATCGCCCAGACGCCAGCCTGAAATGACAGGCCGAACAGCACCGGGAAACTGCCGAGTACAGCGGTGGCGAAGGTATTGGCGCCGCCGAAGATCAAGCGAAACAAGTCGCCGGGTCGGGCGTCGCGTTCGTGGTCGGGAATCTGTTCGACCCCGTTTGTTTCTATGCTGCTAAGGCGTTTTTCGTTGTTGTTGTTATTCATGATCTGCTCCGATCATCAGGCGCGCTCATCGTGCGTGAGCGTCACCCTTGGCTAAGGGGATGGCAGCCCTTCCGGCATTGCGGACAAATGTTCATGACAGGCCAGCCAGAGGCCTTGTTGTTCTAGGCTCGACGTTTGTTTTTTGAAAACAATCGTCTCGCGCTCCTGGCTAAAGTGTTGCTCCCCTTGCATGCGCAGCTCGGTGGCCACGTCATGGATGAAAATCGCCACGTCACCTTGCAGGCTGATGAAGGCGTTGCTCGAGGTACACGACAGCACCTCGAAACCCTCCTCGGCGCGCCAGCGGTCCCACAACGCCTGATAGGCATCGCGCGACAGCAACGGCTGGTCGAGGGTGTAGAACACGAAGCTGGCATCGGTGCTGAACGCGCCGAAGTAAGCTTCGCGATCATTGCGCGCAAACGCGGCGACCAGTTCGGCGGCTGCGTGCAAAACCTGATCATGTTCGTGCATGACCGAACCCTCAGCGGTGGACCACGCCAGGCAGTACGCAGAGCATTTCGTACAGCAGGTTGGCGGCCAGCAGCGAGGTGTTGCCGGTGGTGTCGTAAGCGGGCGAGACTTCTACCAGATCGCAGCCGATCAGGTCGAGGCCCTGGCAGCCACGCACAATCTCAATCGCCTGAATGGTGGTCAGACCGCCGATTTCCGGGGTGCCGGTGCCGGGCGCCCAGGCCGGATCGATGCCATCGATGTCAAAGCTCAGGTACACCGGACCGCCACCGACTTTCTCGCGCACTTCGGCCATCAGCGGCGCCAGCGATTTGTGCCAGCACTCTTCGGCTTGCACTACACGGAAGCCCTGATCGCGGCTCCAGTTGAAGTCATCGGCGGTGTAGCCTTGCGCACGCAGGCCGATCTGCACCACACGGTCGCAATCGAGCAAGCCTTCTTCGACAGCGCGGCGGAAGGTGGTGCCGTGGGCGATTTTCTCGCCGAACATGTGATCGTTGACGTCAGCATGGGCATCGATGTGCACCAGGCCAACCTTGCCGTGCTTCTTATGAATCGCGCGCAGAATCGGCAGGGTGATGGTGTGGTCGCCACCCAGCGTCATCGGAATAACGTTGTGCTCAAGGATGTTGTCGTAGGCTTCTTCGATGATGCGCACGGCGTCGAGCAGGTTGAAGGTGTTGATCGCCACATCGCCGATGTCGGCGACCGACAGCGAATCGAACGGCGCAGCGCCGGTGGCCATGTTGTATGGGCGGATCATCACCGATTCGGTGCGAATGTCGCGCGGCCCGAAGCGGGTGCCGGGGCGCAGCGAAGTGCCGATGTCCAGTGGCACGCCAACGAAGGCAGCGTCCAGGCCGGCAGCGGTCGGTACATGGGGAAGTCGGAGCATGGTGGCGATGCCGCCGAAGCGCGGCATTTCGTTGCCGCCCAGTGGTTGGTGAAGAATCTTGTCCACGGGTAGGGCCTCATCGTCTTTGTTTTATTTATGCCGGCGCGCCGTCGAACACAGGTCCGGGCGCCGCTGTGGGGCCGATGATGCGAAATGCAGTGGCGGGGAAGAATCGCTGTGGGCAAAAACTTAGTTCAGATTTTTCTAAACTAATGCTGAGGCTCGATATAGACTTCTTCCATGCACAGAATCGCTGAGGCCTGTCATTTTTGGCTGAACACCGCAACCCATGTGGGAGCGGGCTTGCTCGCGAAGGCGTCTTGTCAGTCGAAATCAATGTTGCCTGACACACCGCTTTCGCGAGCAAGCCCGCTCCCACAAGGGTTGTGTTTCAACACAAGCACCGTGCGTATGCTTGCAACCGGAGCCCCTCATGGCCAACGCTTTACCTGACCTGAAACTCCTGCGCATCTTCGTCAGCGTCGTGCGGCATCAGGGTTTTGCCAATGCGCAGCAGGAACTCAACCTGTCGACTTCGGCAATCAGCACCTACATGAGCCAGCTGGAAGCCGCGCTTGGCCTGGTGTTGTGCCATCGCGGGCGCGGCGGGTTCAGCCTGACCAGCAAGGGCGAGCTGTTCCATCAGGAAACCCTGCGCCTGCTCGCTGAGCTTGAGGGTTTCGAGCAATACGCCGCCGCGCTCAAGGGCGAACTGCGCGGCACGCTTAACCTGGGGGTGATTGACTCCACCGTCAGCGACAAGGCCTTGCCATTTGCCGAAGCCATCGGCGCCTACAGCCAGGAACACCCGGCGGTGCATTTGCATTTGTCGGTGATGAGCCCGTACGAACTGCAACTGGGCGTGCAAGACAACCGCCTCGACCTCGCCATCGGTGCGTTCTCCACGCGCATGAGCGGTCTGGTGTACATGCCGCTGTACCGCGAACAGCACTGGCTGTATTGCAGCAGTCGCCACCCGCTGTTCAACGAACGGCGAATCCCCGAACAGGTCATCACCCAGCAACGCATGGTCGGGCGCGGTTACTGGAGTCAGGCGGAGCTGGCCCGTCACGGCTTCAAACACAGCGCCGCGACTGTGGAAAGTATGGAAGCGCAACTGATTCTGGTGCTCTCCGGCGCGTACATCGGCTACTTGCCGGAGCACTACGCGCAGGCCTGGGCAGACAAGGGCGACTTGCGCGTTTTGCTGCCGGCGACGTTCGGTTATCAGGCGCCGTTTTCGATGATCATGCGCCGCGGCCGCAGTCGCGAGCCGCTGATCCAGACCTTCCGCGATTTGCTCAAAGCTCAGCTCAACCAGGCCTAACCTTTATGTCCAGACCCCAATGCCCGCGCTGCCTGCGCCCTCAAACTCATTGCCTGTGCAAGTTGATCCCACGCCTCGACAGCCGCACCCGGGTGTTGCTGCTGCAACATCCGAGCGAGGTCAATCATGCGTTGAATACCGCGCGCCTGGCAGCGCTGGGGCTGACTAACGCCGAGCTGATCGTCGGTGAGGTGTTCGAGGATCTGCCGACACTGCTGAACCGTCCGGGTTATCAGGCGCGGCTGCTGTTTCCGGCTGACGATGCGCAGCCGCTCCAGACTTACGCCCCAAGCGATGAACCGCTGTTGCTGGTGGTGCCCGACGGCACTTGGCGCAAGGCACGCAAGCTGCTGCACCTCAATCCGCTGCTGGCGGCGTTGCCACGGGTGACGCTGGCTGAAGGTGGCGTGTCGCGTTATCGCCTGCGCAAGGCACCGGGGCCGGGGGCGTTGTCGACGGTCGAAGCCATTGTGCAGGCGTTGCAGACGCTGGAGGCGCCGACGTCATTCGAGGCGTTGCTCAAGCCGTTTGAAGCGTTGATCGAAGGGCAGATTGCGGCGATGGGGGCGGAGACTTTTCAGCGTAATCATGGCGGCAGATAGTCGTCGTCTGGGCTGGCCTCTTCGCGAGCAAGCCCGCTCCCACATTCGATCGGGTTCTTCCAGATGGAATGCGATCAACTGTGGGAGCGGGCTTGCTCGCGAAGGCGTCAGATCAATCACCACAAGTTCCGGATAATCTTCAGCGTTCACGCATCGCCTCGGTCCGCGCTTTCAGCACCGGTTTGAGCAGATAATCCAGGACGCTTTTTTCCCCGGTAATAATGTCCACCGTCGCCACCATCCCCGGAATGATCAGCAGCGGTTTCACGTCGCCACCCAAGTGATTCTTATCGGTGCGCACCTGGATCAAATAAAAGCTGTTGCCCTTGTCGTCGGTAATCGTATCGGCGCCGATCAGCTCGAGTCTGGCGCTCAGCCCGCCATAAATCGTGTAGTCGTAGGCACTGAACTTGACCATGGCTTTCTGGCCTGGATGCAGGAACGCGACGTCTTGCGGGCGCACCTTGGCTTCGATCAGCAGGTTGTCTTCCAGCGGCACGATTTCAACCATGTCGCTGCCCGGCTGAACCACGCCGCCGATGGTGTTGACCTTCATTTGCTTGATCACTCCGCGCACCGGCGACGTCACCGTCGTGCGGCTGACGCGGTCGTCGATGGCGATGCTCGATGCGGTGATTTTTGACAGGTCGGTGCGTTTCTCATTCAGCTCCTTGGCAGCCTCGGAGCGGAAGGTTTGTTCCGATTCGTCGATCTTGCTGCGGATCTCGGCGATGGCCGATTCGGCGCGGGGAATTGCCAGGGTCGTCGCGTTCAGCGAACCGCGAATTTCCACAGCGCTGCGCCTCAGGCGGAGGATTTCCACCGGTGACACGGCGCCGGTTTTCACCAGCGGTTCAGACATGTTCATCTCTTGCTGCAGCAGCGCCAGGCTGGAACTGAACTGGCCTTGCTTGGAGCGAAACTCGGCGAGTTCCTGAGTCTTTTGCCGCAGTTGTTCGCTGAGGGTGCGCTGTTCGCTGGCCAAGCGGCGTTGGCGTTGTTCGTACAACGAGCGCTCGTCTTCGGCGACTTGCGGCGCCTTGGCGATCACTTCAGCGGAGAGCTTGAAAGGCCGGCCTTCGGCCTCTGCCGAAAGCCGCTCGACCTGCGCCGTCAGCGCATAGCGATCAGCCTCGCTCTCGCCCTTGTTCGAACGGAAACGCGTGTCATCCAGACGCAGCAGGGTGTCGCCCTTGTTGACCATTTGCCCTTCGCGAACGAAAAGCTCGGTGACGATGCCGCCCTCAAGGTTCTGGATCACCTGCACCTTGCTCGACGGAATCGCCTTGCCTTCGCCCATGGTCACTTCTTCGAGCACGGCGAATTTGGCCCAGACCAGCGCAGCGATCAGCAGCGCCGCCGCCAGCCACACGGTGATGCGTGATTTGCGCGGCGAGTCCTGCAACGCCGCGCCAGCGGTTTCCGGCATGAACTCGGCTTCGGCGCTTTTGCCGAAGCTGTCGAAGTAGCCGCGTGACTTGCTATCAGATGAAGCCGACATGGGGCGATACCCCTCAATTAAGAAACATCAACAGGATGGCAAATCGGAGCCCAAGCTATCTTGTCCAGAGCACTTCCCTGCATCCAGATAGCCACCCAGTGGCCAGACAGCCTCCCTGTGGCGAGGGGATTTATCCCCGATGGGTTGCGCAGCAGCCCCAAAATTTCATAGGCGCTGCGCACCCAATCGGGGATAAATCCCCTCGCCACAGGTTTTGTGCATGCCGTAAATAATCTATGCGCATTCACACCGCCGCCGAGCCGACCCGGCCCTTGCGCAGTGCATCGATGACCGCATCTTTCGGCCCGTCGGCGACCACCCGGCCGTTGTCCAGCACCAGCAGCCGGTCAACCAGACTCAGCATCGAGGTACGGTGGGTGACCAGCAGCAGGGTTTTGCCTTGTACCCAGGTGTGCAGCTTTTGGCGCAGCAGGTCTTCGCTGCTGTTGTCCATGGCGCTGGTCGGTTCGTCGAGCAGCATGATTGGCGGATCGAGCAACAGCGAGCGCGCCAGCAGCACGGCCTGGCGCTGGCCGCCGGACAGCAGTTGGCCGCGTTCGCCCACCGGCCGGTCGAACCCCTGCGGATGCTGGCGCGCCAGTTCGGTCACGCCGGTCAGTTCGGCGACTTCGAGCATCCGTGCATCGCTGATGTAGCGCGCGCCAAGGGTCAGGTTGTCGCGCAGGCTACCGGCCAGCAATGGCAAGTCGTGGGCGACGTAACCGATCTGCTGGCGCAGGTCAGCGACATCCAGTTGGCGCAGATCGAGACCGTCGAGCAGCAACTGGCCTTCTTCGGGTTCATAAAAGCCCATGAGCAATCGCGCCAGCGTGCTTTTGCCGGAACCGCTGCGCCCGATGATACCGACCCGCTCGCCGGGTTTGAGGCTGAAGGTGACGTTGCTCAGGGCCGGTGCATTCTGGCCGTTGTAGTGAAAGGTCACGCCGCTGACGTCCAGTGCGCCTTGCAATTGCGTGCGTTCCAGCGGCCGTTGCTTGCCGTCGCGCTCCTGCGGCAGGGCCATCAGCGCGTCGGTGCTTTTCATGGTCAGTTGCGCTTGCTGATAGCGGGTGATCAGCCCGGCGATCTGGCCCAGCGGCGCAAGCACACGGCTGCCGAGCATGTACGTGGCGACCAGCGCACCGACGCTGAGGTTGCCGGCGATGATGCTGTAGACCCCGGCGACAATCGTCGCCATCCCGGAAAATTGTTGGATGAACAGCGTGCCGTTGGTCGCCAGCGCCGCCAGATTGCGGGCATGGCTGTCGAGGCGGGTGAGGGCGCCGTGAGTGCTTTCCCAGCGGTGCTGGCGTTCGCTTTCGGCGCTGCACGCCTTGAGGGTTTCCAGGCCGCCGAGGGTTTCGATCAGCACCGCCTGCCGTTCGGCGCCCAGGCTCAGGCTTTTCTGCACGGTGTCGCGCAGGCGGGCCTGAATCGCCAGTGCGAAGCAGATCGTAATCGGAAAGGCCAACAGCGGAATCACCACCAGCCAGCCGCCGAGCAGGCCGATCACTACCAGCATCAACACCACGAAGGGCAAATCGATCAGGCTGGTCAGCGTGACTGCCGTGAGGAACTCGCGCAGGCCCTGGAAGTCATGAATGCTCTGGGCAAATCCGCCGATGGTCGCCGGCCGCGCCTTCATCGACATGCCGGTGATGCGCTCGAACAACGTCGCCGAGAGAATCACGTCGGTTTTCTTGCCGGCGGTATCGAGCAAGTGCGCCCGCACCACGCGCAACACCAGTTCGAAACCGGTGCCGATCAGCAGCCCGATCGACAGCACCCACAGCGTCGATGTTGCCTGATTCGGCACCACGCGGTCGTAAGTCTGCATGACAAACAACGGCACCATCAGGCCCAGCAGGTTGATCAGGAAACTGGCGAGAATCGCATCGCTGTACAGCCATTTCGACAGCTTCAGGGTATCGCGAAACCAGGCGTTGACTCGGGGCACCAAAGGCGCACGCAGGTCTTCGAGTTCGTGGCGCGGTCGGGCGAACAAGGCTTGGCCGCTGTAGTGTTCGCTGAGTTCTTCGCGGCTGACCCATTGCTCGCCGCCATCGGCTTCACTGGGCAGCAAGAGGGCTTTGCCGTCATCGGCAAAACGCCGCAGCACGGCGGTGCGACCGTCGTTGAGCAGCAGCAAAATCGGCAGATTGAGCGGTGAGATGTCTTTCAGATCGCGGCGCAGAATGCGTGCCTGTAACCCGGCCCGGGCGGCGGCACGGGGCAGCAGATCGAGGCTCAGGCGTTGGTTGTGCAGGGGCAGGCCGGCGCTCAGGCTGGCACGACTGACCGTCGCGCCATGCAGTTTGCAGAGGATCAACAGACCGTCGAGTAACGGATCATCGAAGCTTGCGCGCGGATCGACCCCGGGGGCGCCGGGTTCCATGCTGGTCATATTGACTGCCTCTGTTGAACGGCGATGCGAGATGAACACGGCTCTTGTCGGATCGTTCCCACGCTCCGCGTGGGAATGCAGCCCGTGACGCTCCGCGTCACTGGACGCGGAGCGTCCCTAGAGGCATTCCCACGCAGAGCATGGGAACGATCAAAGATCAGGAACACGTTGGGGCTGCTGCGCATCCCAGCGGGAGCAAGCTCCCTCGCCACAATGAGTCACTTCAGTTCGGGCAGGCGTGCCTGGTTTTTCACTTCGGTCGTGGCAATCGCATCAGCCGGCAGCACCACGCGTTGTTTGCTCAGCAACTGGCCCATGTTCGCCAGCACGCGGTACATTGAATACTCCTCGGTGTAGCGAATTTCGGTGTAGCGGCGGTTGGCGTTGTACAGCTCGTTTTCGCTGTCGAGCAGGTCGAGCAGGGTGCGTTGGCCGAGGCCGAACTGGTCCTGATACGCCGCGCGCACGCGTTTGCTGGTTTCGGCGTATTCGCGGGCAGTCGGCGTCTGCTTCTTCGCGTTTTCCATGGCGTTCCAGGCCAGACGAATGTTCTCGTTGAGCTGACGCAGGGCGTTGTTGCGGATGTCCATCGCCTGGTTGATATCGTGTGCGTTGGCGGCCAGACGCGCCTTGTCGCTGCCACCGCGGAACAGGTTGTAGTTCATCACCACGCCCACGCGCCATTCGTTGTCGTGGCCTTCGTCGCCCTGCACGTTGTTGTTCGCGCCCACCGCGGCTTCGGCGTCGAAGCGTGGATAGAACGGCGACTTGGCCACTTCGTACTGGCTCTCGGCGGACTGCACGTCGGCCTGAGCCGATTTCAGGTATGGGTTGTTGTCTACCATGCTCTGCTGCGCTTCACGCAACTCGGCAGGCAATTCGCCGCGGGTCGAGGCCGGTGTTTCCAGCTCATCGGGCATGCGTCCGACCACGCTGTAGAAGTTCGATTCGGCGTCGGCCAGATCGACTTCGGCGGTGTCGAGGTTGTTTTGCGCCAGCGCCTTGCGAGCGACCGATTGATCGGAGTCAGCGTTGCTGCCGATACCGCGTTCGGTGCGCAGGCCGATCTGATCGTTGACCCGCAAGTGCGCCTGCAGGTTGTTCTTGGCCAAAGTCACCAGCTCACGACGCTTGAGCACTTCGAGGTAGACCTCGATGGTGCGCAAGGCCAGATCCTGCGCGGTGCCTTGCGCGTAGTAGGCGCGCGAGTTGGACACGCCCTTGGTGCGCTCGACCTCGTTGGCGGTGTTGAAACCGTCGAACAACATTTGCCGCAAACGCAGCTCCGACTGGGTGTAGTTGAGGATCTCGGTGTTGTGATTACCAAAGGCCCGGGTGTTGGTGTTGTCGCTGTAGCCTCGACCATAAGCGGCGTTCAAATCGACCGACGGGTAGAACCCGCCCTTGGCGACCTTGACCTGTTCGTCAGCCGACAGGCGTGCGTCCACGCGCGAAGCCAGTTCCGGGTGAGTGGCGATGGTGCTTTGGATCGCCTCGGTGAGGTTCATGGCCTGGGCTTGGGATGTGCAAGCCATGGCCAGCAAAACCGCGCTGCAGAGGGGGGTTAGAACGCGCATGGGTGCATCTCCCTGAGTCCTGATGGTGTGTTACCGTCGCCAAATATTTGACGAATTTAAAGGGTGTAAGCGTTTCACTCTTGTAACAACAGAGCTAAGAACATCTTGAAGCGTAGCTAAGAAAAAATTTTCATATGGCTTATGCCAAAAAAAACTTATGCGCTTTGTAAAAAGCAGCACATTGTTCAGCGTGAAAGCCTTTGTTTTATGCGCTTTAGGGAGCTCGAAAAGGCTTGAGGAAAGTTCCATTCACTTTGCGAGACACGGCGAAGTACTGCTGAAGGGGAGGGACGCGTAACGGTTGAGGAGCGACAGATTTTTGTCACTCGGGTGGTTCACCACCGTTACGTAGCGTTAGTGGAATGGCTGTTTTGACCGGGACTCGCAAGTGCTTGATGCACGAGCGATTCCCTGCAAACGCTACCTGCGAAACGAACTGTCGAGGGTGCGAGCGTCACTCCCGGCAACCCGATTGAGCCATGGGCTGCTTCGCGAACCTGTGCCGACGGTGGTCGGCAGCGGAGGATTTCACATGGCAACGCTCATCGGTACGGTCACTAAAGTCATTGGTCAGGTATTTGCCCAGAAGGCCAACGGCGAGAAAATTCTCTTGATCGAAGGCGATCGCTTGAACGCCGGCGATCAACTGATCACCGGCGCGGAAGGCGCGGTGGCGGTGAAACTGCAAAACGGCCAGGAATTGACCCTCGGGCGTGGCAGCAGCATCACAATGACCGGGCAGTTGCTGGCCGACCAGGCTGTCGCCGTGAAAGTGGACGAAGCGCAGACTCCGAGCCAGGCGCAGCTGACCGATGTCGAGCAGATCCAGAAAGCCATCGCCGCCGGTGAAGACCCGAGCCAGACCGCCGAAGCCACTGCGGCCGGTCCCAATGCCCCCAGCGCCACACCGGGCGATGCGGGCGGCGGGCACAGTTTTGTCCTGCTGACCGAAGTGGGCGGACGGGTCGATCCGGTGATCGGTTTCCCAACCGCCGGTTTCAACGGCATTCCCGAATTCCCTGAAGAACGCCGCGAAGCGGTGATCGATGACGGCGACGACACTCCCGCGCCGATCGTGGTGCCTCCGCCACCGGTGAACAATCCGGTCACGCTCAACGGTCTCGACACGTCTGGCGGCGAACTGAACCTCAATGAAGCCAATCTGCCTGACGGCACGGCGGCCAATCCAGGCGCGCTGACCCAGAGCGGCAGCTTCACCGTCTCCGCACCGGACGGTTTGACCAGCCTGAGCATCGGCGGCATCAACCTGATCAACGCTGGCGTGGCGCTGGGTTTCCCGCAGTCGATCACCACGCAACTGGGCAACACCCTGACCATCACCGGCTACAACCCGGCAACCGGCACGGTCACCTACAGCTACACGCTCAATGGCAACGAAACCCACGCCGCGGGCGACGGCGCCAACAGTCTCAGCGAACAATTCACGGTGATTGCCGTCGACAGCAATGGCGACACGGCGAGCGGCACGCTGGACGTGAACATCACCGATGACGTGCCCAAAGCTGTTGACGACGCTAACGGCACAGCCTCGGAAACCTTGCTGACCCTGACCGGCAACGTGCTGACCAACGACGTACAAGGCGCCGACCGCGTACCCACCGGCCCCGTAACCCCCGGAACTTTCACCGGCACTTACGGCACCTTGGTGCTCAACGCTGACGGCACTTACACCTACACCCTCAACACCAGCGACGCCGATTTCAAAGCGCTGACCGGTGGTGGCAATGGCACGGAAACGTTCGCCTATGTGATTACCGATGCCGACGGCGACACCAGCACCGCCAACCTCGTGCTGCAGATTCACAACAACGATGATCCGGTGATCATCGACGGCCTCGATGTAAATGGCGGCGAACTCACCGTTTACGAAAAAAACCTCAGCGATGGCAGCGCCCCGGATGCCGGCGCGCTGACGCAAAACGGCACGTTCACCATCACTGCTTTGGACGGCGTAACGACGCTGACCGTTGGCGGTATCGCCGTGGTCACTAGCGGCGTGGCCGCAGGCTTCCCGCAATCGATCACCACGCCACAGGGCAACACGTTGACCATCACCGGTTTTAACGCTGCAACCGGCGTGGTCAGCTACAGCTACACCCTGGCCGACAACGAAGCGCATCCGAATGCCGACGGCGCAAACAACCTGCCTGAGCAATTTGCTGTCACGGTGGTCGACGACAACGGCACCACCGCCAACGGCACGCTGGATGTGAACATCGTTGATGACCTGCCCAAAGCTATCGATGACAGCAACGGCACCGCCTCGGAAACCCAACTGACCCTGACCGGCAACGTCCTCACCAACGACGTACAAGGCGCCGACCGTGTCCCGACTGGTCCTGTCACCGCCGGCACCTTCACCGGCACTTACGGCACCTTGGTGCTGAACGCTGACGGCACTTACACCTACACCCTGAACACCAGCGACGCCGATTTCAAAGCGCTGACCGGTGGCGGCAACGGCACGGAAACGTTCGCCTATGTGATTACCGATGCCGACGGCGACACCAGCACCGCCAACCTCGTGCTGCAGATTCACAACAACGATGATCCGGTGATCATCGACGGCCTCGATGTAAATGGCGGCGAACTCACCGTTTACGAAAAAAACCTCAGCGATGGCAGCGCCCCGGATGCCGGCGCGCTGACGCAAAACGGCACGTTCACCATCACTGCTTTGGACGGCGTAACGACGCTGACCGTTGGCGGTATCGCCGTGGTCACTGGCGGTGTAGCCGCAGGCTTCCCGCAATCGATCACCACGCCACAGGGCAACACGCTGACCATCACCGGCTTCAACGCTGCAACTGGCGTGGTCAGTTACAGCTACACCCTGGCCGACAACGAAGCGCATCCGAATGCCGACGGCGCAAACAACCTGCCGGAGCAATTTGCTGTCACGGTGGTGGACGACAACGGCACCACCGCCAACGGCACGCTGGATGTGAACATCGTTGATGACTTGCCGAAGGCCAACGATGACAGCAACGGAACGGCCTCGGAATCTCAACTGACCCTGACCGGCAACGTCCTCACCAACGACGTACAAGGCGCCGACCGCGTACCGACCGGCCCGGTTACACCCGGCACCTTCACCGGCACTTACGGCACGCTGGTGCTGAACGCTGACGGCACTTACACCTACACCCTCAACACCAGCGACGCCGATTTCAAAGCGCTGACCGGTGGTGGCAACGGCACGGAAACTTTCGCCTATGTGATTACTGATGCCGATGGCGACACCAGCACCGCTAACCTCGTTTTGCAGATTCACAACAACGACGATCCAGTTGTCATCGACGGCCTCGATGTAAATGGCGGCGAACTCACCGTTTACGAAAAGAACCTCAGCGATGGCACCAGCCCCAACACACCCGCGCTGACCCAGAGCGGCACCTTCACCGTTAGCGCGCTTGATGGCCTGCAAACCCTCACGGTGGGTGGCATTGCCGTGGTCACCAACGGCGTCGCGGCAGGCTTCCCGCAATCGGCCATCACTCCGCTGGGCAGCACGTTGACCATCACCGGTTACGACCCGGTGACCGGCGTGGTCAGCTACAGCTACACCCTGGCCGACAACGAAAACCATCCCACCGCCAATGGCGCCAACAGCCTCAGCGAAAATTTCGAGGTGGTCGCGACCGACACTGATGGCAGCACGGCGGCAGGGCAGATCAACGTCAACATCGTCGACGACCTGCCGACCGCTAATCCGGATGCGGCTTCGGTCGTGGAGGGCGGCACCGTCAGCGGCAACGTGCTGAACAATGACATCGGCGGCGCCGACGGCCCGGCCGTCACGGGCGCAGTGGTCGGCGTGCGCGCCGGTGCCGATACCTCGACCTCCGCCATCGGCGGCCTCAATTCGCAAATCAACGGCACCTACGGCTACCTGACCCTGGACGCCAACGGCAACGCGGTTTATCACAGCAATCCCAACGTGGTGAACGGCCCGGGCGCGGTGGATGTGTTCACCTACACCGTGCGCGATGCAGACGGTGACGAAAGCACTACCACCATTACCATCGACGTCTACAACAGCTGCCTGAAAGCCGTCAGCGACACCGATGCCACCGTCTATGAAAAATCCCTCGACCTGATCAAGGACGGCCAGGATCTGGCGGCGGGCAGCGTGGTTGGCAGCGATCCGAACAGCACGGGCGAAACCGCGTCCGGCACGCTGGTCGGTTCGGTCACCGGCGCGGTCGGTGCAATCAGTTATGCGCTGGTCGGCAGTGCTACCGGCAACTATGGACAAATCGTCCTCAACCCCAACGGCACTTACACCTACACGCTGACGTCACCGGCCAGCACCACACCGCACGCTGACGATGGCGCCAACAGCCTGAGCGAAACCTTCACCTATCAGGCCACCGACTCGCTGGGCAACGTTGTCACCAGCAGCATCGTTGTGAGCATCGTCGATGACGTGCCGAAAGCGCTGAACGACAGCAATGCCGACAGCGCAACAGAGACCCTGTTGACCCTGATCGGCAACGTGCTCGACAACGACGTACAAGGCGCCGACATCGTTGCGAGCGGGCCGATCACCCCCGGTACCTTCACCGGCACCTACGGCACGATGGTGCTCAACGCCGACGGCACTTACACCTACACGCTCAATACCAATGACGTCGACTTCAAGAATCTGCACGGCGGCGGCAACGGCAGCGAAACGTTCACCTACACATTGACCGATGCCGATGGCGACACCAGCACTGCCAACCTGGTGCTGAACGTCCATAACAACGATGACCCGGTGTGCCTCGACGGCCTCAATGTGAAGGGCGGCGAACTCACCGTTTACGAGAAAAATCTCAGCGACGGCAGCAGCCCCGATACTCCGGCGCTGACCCAGAGCGGCAGCTTCACCGTCACCGCCCTCGATGGCCTGCAAACCCTCACGGTGGGTGGCATTGCCGTGGTCACCAACGGCGTCGCGGCAGGCTTCCCGCAATCGGCCATCACTCCGCTGGGCAGCACGTTGACGATTACCGGTTACGACCCGGCGACCGGTGTGGTCAGCTACAGCTACACCTTGATGGATAACGAAAGTCATTCGACCGCCAATGGCGCCAACAGCCTCAGCGAAAACTTCGAGGTGGTCGCGACCGACACTGATGGCAGCACTGCCAGCGGCCAGATCAACGTCAACATCGTCGACGACTTGCCCACCGCACACCCGGATGCCGCATCGGTGGCGGAGGGCGGCACGGTCAGCGGCAACGTGCTGAACAATGACATCGGCGGCGCTGACGGGCCGGCCGTCACGGGCGCAGTGATCGGCGTGCGTGCCGGCGCCGATACATCCACTTCCGCCATCGGTGGTTTGAATTCGCAGATCAACGGCACCTACGGCTACCTGACTCTCGACGCGAACGGCAACGCCGTCTACCACAGCAATCCCGACGCGGTGAACGGTCCGGGCGCGGTCGATGTGTTCACTTACACCGTGCGCGATTCCGACGGGGACGAAAGCACCACCACCCTCATCATCGACGTGCATGACAGCTGCTTGATAGCAATCAGCGATACTGATGTCACCGTCTACGAAAAAGCCCTCGACCTGACCCAGGACGGCCAGGATCTCGCCCCCGGTACGGTCACCGGCAGCGAACCGGGCAACAGCGGCGAAACCGCGAGCGGCACGCTGGTCGGTTCGGTCAGCGGCGGCAGCGGCGCGATCACTTACACCTTGGTTGGCAGCGCCACCGGCAGTTATGGGCAACTGCTGCTCAATGCTGACGGCACCTATACCTACACGCTGACCTCGGCACCGAAAACCGCGCCGAACGCCAACGACGGGCCGAACACCCTGAGTGAAAGCTTCACCTATAAAGCCACCGATTCGCTGGGCAACAGCACCACCAGCACCCTCGTCGTCAACATTGTCGATGACGTGCCCAAAGCGGTGGCGTCGGACCGTTCGGTGGCGGCGGTGGAGATCGATTCCAACCTGCTGATCGTCCTCGACATCTCCGGCAGCATGGCCGACCCCTCCGGCGTGCCGGGCCTGTCGCGACTGGCGCTGGCCAAGCAGGCGATCAGCGCCTTGCTCGACAAGTACGACGATCTGGGCGATGTGAAAGTGCAGCTTGTCACCTTCAGCAGCGATGCCACGGACCGCACGGCGGTGTGGGTGGATGTGGCGACGGCAAAAACAATTCTTGCCGGCCTCAATGCCGGCGGCGGCACCAACTACGACGCCGCTGTGGCGGTGATGCAGAGCGCATTCAACACCTCGGGCAAACTCACCGGGGCGCAGAACGTCGGCTACTTCTTCTCTGACGGCAAACCCAATGAAGGCGAGATCAACGCCGCCGAAGAAGCTGCGCTGAAAAATTTCCTCGATGCCAACAACATCAAGAACTACGCGATCGGCCTGGGCAGTGGTGTGAGCAACGCCTACCTCGATCCGCTGGCCTACGACGGTATCAGCCACACCAACACCAACGCGGTGGTGGTCACCGACCTCAACCAACTCAATTCGGTGCTGTCCGGCACTGTGCAGGGCGCACCGGTCACCGGTTCGTTGCTGGGCGAGGGCGGTTCGTTTGGCGCCGATGGCGGTTTCATCAAATCCATCGTGGTCGACGGCACCACTTACACCTACGATCCGAAATCCCTCAGCGGTCAGGGTTCGTTGACCGCCAGCGGCGGCGCCAACCACGGCACCTTCAACACCGCGAATAACACCGTGAGCATCGCCACCAACAACAGCGGCACTCTGGTGATCAACCTCGACACCGGCGAATACAGCTACATCTCGCAGAAAACCACCGCCGTGGTCATCACCGAAAACATCGGCTTCACCGTCAGCGATAACGACGGCGACCTGGCCAGTTCGACGCTGACCGTGAAAGTGATCCCGAACGCGCCGCCCGTGGCGATGGATGACCACGTCATCACCAACGTGCTCTCGGGCAATATCGTGGTGCCGGGCGAGCTGTTGCTGGCCAACGACACCGACCCCAACGGCGATCCCCTCAACGCCACGCCGACCAGCTTCAACACCGGCTGGGTCTCGAAAGCGGCGGATTTCACCGGCACTGGCACGATCAACTTCACCGGCACCAATGCCAATAACAGCGCCAATCAGACCCTGGCCAACGTGCGCAACGCCTTCAGTGCCAATGCCGCGACCATGACCGCGGTGCTGGTGGTCAGCGGCTACCTCGGCATGGTGAGCAACAGCAACGCCAACGATGAAGACCGCATCACCGTCCACCTGCGCCAGGGTGAAACCCTCAACCTGGATCACAACCTGGGCGCCGGTCAGATCAGCCTGGAGTATTCGCTCAACGGCGGCGCCTACCTGCCATTGACGGATGGGCAAACCCTAACCGCCTCAGCCGATGGCATCTACCAGATCCACATCACCAACATCAGCAACGGCGGTGGCGGCAACGCCAATGCGGCGGAAAACTATCAGTTGACCATGACCCTCAACTACACCGGAGCCCACGACGTCGCCCCGGATTTCAACGGCAGCTACACCGCCAGCGACAACCACGGCGGCAGCGACACCGCCAACGTCGGCATCAGCTATCAGGACGGCCACACCCTCACCGGGACTGCCGGCGACGATATTTTGATGGCGGGCGCTGGCAACAACGTGATCAACGCTGGCGACGGCAACGACGTACTCACCGCAGGTTCCGGCAACAACGAAATGCACGGCGGTGCCGGCAACGATCTGCTCTACAGCGGCGCCGGCAATGACCTGCTCGACGGCGGCACGGGCAGCGACACCGCCAGCTATGCCCACGCCACGGCGGCGGTCACGGTCAACCTCGGCCTGCTCGGTGCGCAAAACACCCTCGGTGCCGGGACGGACACCCTGACCGGCATCGAAAACCTGCTCGGCTCGAACTTCAATGACAGCCTCAGCGGCGACGGCAATAGCAACGTGATCAACGGCGGCTTGGGTAACGACGTGCTCAATGGCGGCGGCGGTGACGACCTGCTGATCGGTAGCCTGGGCAACAACACCCTGACCGGCGGGGCAGGGGCCGATACGTTCCAGTGGCTCAAAGGCAATAGCGGCCATGACCTGATCACCGACTTCACTCCCGGCACCGACAAGCTCGACCTGTCGCAACTGCTGCAAGGTGAAAACGGCAGCACGGAGTCGCTGGATGATTACCTGCATTTCACCGTCACTGGCAGCGGCGCTTCGGTACTCACCAGCATCGACGTCAGCGCCATGGCCGGCGCCACGCCGAACCAGACCATTGACCTGGCCGGCGTCAACCTTGCCAGCCACTATGGTGTCACGCCGGGCGCCGGCGGGATGGTCGCTAGCGGGCACGACACGGCGACGATCATCAGCGGGATGCTCAATGACCATTCGCTGAAGGTGGATACCGTTTGATCTGAGGTCTGAAAACACAAAACCCGCCGCCCCGGTTGATTCGGGACGGCGGGTTTTGTCTGTGCGCAGAGGTGTCTTGCCTGTGAATCAGACTTCGCGAGCAGACTCGCTCCCACATTGGAACGCGGTCAAACGGTGGGAGCGAGCCTGCTCGCGAAGAGGCCCGTGTGAACAGCGCATAATTGCGCCGGCCTGCCTCAACTCCAGATTATCTGACGCCCGATCCACCGCCCAATACCCTTCCCCTGCAAATCGCCTTCCGACAAACGGTAGCAATACCTGTAATTTCTGACAGTAGGCAGGACGTCTTCAACGTCGTTAAATCAATTCCAGCAGCAACCCATCACCCCTGGTGATTCGTGCATGTTCTGCTCGGGATGAGGCGAGGGAGGTCGTTCAATGCAACGCTCTGAATACACGGATGATGACCTGCTTGAGGTGCCTCAAGTCCCTGCCATTCTCAAAGATGAAGAAGGCAAGGAAAGCCCCGATGGGCTGTTGCCGCGTTCCGTGTTGGCCGAAGACCTGACGGTCGTCATCCCGGATTGGAGCGCTCCCTTCGAAGATCCCATTCCCTTCATCGTTATCATTAGCTGGGTAGCACAGGGCGGACCGTTCACGGAAGTCTACCGTGAACCTTTCGACGATCCCGGAGAGAAGACGCTGGTTGTCCCCCGGGACAAGTTGAACTTCGATCACGGCACTTATTCCCTGTCGTACAGAGTCAGCTATGGCGGCAACCCGCTGGACTCAGAGATAAAGCGAGTCACAGTCGACAGATCGCCGCCGAACGATAATCAGGAACCCGATCCTCTGATTTTGCTGGATGTGGCTGGCGACATCACTGACGACTACCTCTCCCAGCATGGCGAAGTACGGTTTCAGGTACCGTTCTACGTCGACGCCAGGGGGAAGGATCGTGCGATCTATTACTGGACGGAAGACCCGGATCCCCCGGATTCGGAAATCGAAATAGCTGAGCAGGAGTTCAGCCAGGAGGACATCGACCAGAAACGTTTGATCATCACCATGACTGAGGCAGATATTCGTGATAGCGGTCCCGGGCAGCGCTTCATTTACTACCGGCTCCGCGACTGGTCTGGAAATCGCGGGCCGCGCTCAACTTTGCTGCCGGCTTTCGTCAATCTGAATCCGGCCCCGGGCAAACTCAAACCGCCTAAGGTGCCATTGTCAGTGCGTGGCTTCATTGACCGTGAACATGCCCGTGAAGGCGCCGTAAACCAACGGGCTGTCACCGTCGAAATCGATGAGTATGAAAACCCGGATCCTTCCGACAAGGTGTTGATTGACTGGAACGGTCACGCACTCACCCCGCTCGACGTCGATCCCGGCAAGTTCCCGCAAGTGGCTATTGTGCCCTGGATGACCCTGACAGCAGACGGACTAGGGCCACTGAACGTTCGCGTGAGCTACCGCATACAGCGCGGCGGTACGCCGACTTTGCCATCAGCCGATACGCGGGTGATGGTGAATCTGACGATCGCTGGGCAGGATCATGCCAACGCCCCGGCACTATTGAATACCACGTTGGCCAAGGTTGAAGTTTACGGTGCCCGATCCAGGCAATTGAACAAACTACTCACCATCGATTTCGGGGAGCCAGCCGAGGCACATCTAAGGCTGTATGACGCACCGTTACTCGGTGAAAAGCTGTTCCTCTACTGGGGCGCAATCAGTACGCCCATCGCAGAGTATGAAGTTCAAGCCGGTGATGTCGCCGGCAAGCTGCTCATCTTCATCGTTCCCTGGGAGGCGATCGAGCAGGACAAAGTGAATCCGTCGCTGCCGACCTGGTATACCACCAGTAATGGCGTGAACCTGCAGCAGGCGGATGCAACGACCGTTGACATTGCGATCATTGTTATCGAGAACTTGCCAGAGCCGACATTTCCTCATGCCAACATGCATGGCCAACTTCATTGCTGCAGCAAACCCAGATTATGGGAAGGCGTGTTCGTACATATCAGCGGTAATGCAGCCTTCGATGAAGACGATATCGTGGAGTTGTCTTGGCAGGGGTGTTCCGGTCTGAATGGAACCGATCCGATTGACGGAACGGACGAAACATTCAAAACAACGCTGACCGCCGAGCAGGCTCGCGAAGGTTTTGATGTGCATGTCAGTGACTACGAGCGTTTGATTGCGCCCATGGTAAACGATGGCTCGGCGTTGTGCAGTTATCACCTGAAAAAAGCTAATGGTGGCATAGGTAATTCAATGCCTGAGTTTGTCCTTATCAATCGAACGTGGCCGAGTGGCGCCGTTTGCAGCCCGGACAATGACCTGTGTGAAGTTTAACTTACAGGCGGGTTGACGATGTTCGGTCGAAGTTGATTCAAGGCTTTATTCAATTTTTTTCACCCATGCAGTCGTTGTGTACAAAGCTCTGGCCAGGAAGCTGTTCGCCCTGTGCCAATCAAAAAGTTGCTCAGAGGATGATAAAAAATGACAAGTTTTCACTCGTTGACACCGGCGCAGAACCGCGAACGTTTCTCTAATGTTCGTTTTCGCAGGCCGAAAGCGGCGGCATTGCCCCCGAAACTTCATCCGGATAATCCGCTGCTGGCTGATGAAACGGATGATGCTCCCAACCAACTGCACTCAAGCTTTCAAGGATTTCCGCTGAAAGTGCAGATCCCGCGATTTGCCGAAGCGGATGATCCAAACGGTGTTCAAGGATTTCTTCAACTTTTGTGGGATGGCACCAGCCGGGGTATCCGGTTCAATTTTACAACTCCGGTTGATCCGGCTACGACGGTGTTTGATCTGGTTTTGCCTGAGGGCTACACATCATCCTCAGGACCTCATGAGTTGAGTTATGTATTGAATTTTGGCGGTAATCCATCGGATGTAACACCACTCCCAATCAACATTGATACAACGCCCCCAGTAGCTTTCGGCAAAGCAACTGTTCCTCCTGAGGTGGAGAGAGACGGCATTACAAAAAAATACCTCGACGATCACGGGTTCGTATTGGTAACCGTTCCAAATTATGGAAGCAAAAAGCTTGGTGACCTCGTTGAGTGTTTCTTTGGATCGAGTTTGCCAACTCCGACGCTAATCGGAACAGTGACCATAACTGATCCGGCAGCTCCGATAACATTTCAATTGACCCCTGCACTGGTCGGAACCGAGGAAGGTCTGAGATCCATTTTTTATTACCTCAGCGACCGTAAAGGTAACCGAAACACGCCAGTGTACTACACGGAACTCAATGTCTCGCTGACCGATCCGCCTGAAGGGCTTATAGCACCCAGTATCCCTTTGTTTGATGACGATGCCGCCCCCAAGCTGATAGATCTGGCTGATGCCCAGGCCCCTCTGGGGGTCGGTATTCTGGCTGAATATACAAACTATATGACGGATGTCGACGAGTTGGAAGTGACTTTCGACGGGGTCGTGCAACCGGCGCAGAAGATCAATACGTTTCCGTTCTACGTGAACATTCCTTATCGGGATGTATTCAACGGCAACCTCGATGAAAAAAAGGTACCCGTAAGTTATCGGATCAAACGCCATAACCTGCGCTATCCACTTGGCGCAACGCCACCTTCAAAAGACGTGGACGTTGACCTGCGCCGGCCCGGAGACGGCGACGGCGGCGAGAATCCGGATCCAACTCTGGCGCTTGCGATTGTGCAAGGTGCGGTTACGACTACTCCGAATACTCTGCGGGAAGAGGACAAAGACCAGGAGGTAACTGTAACTGTTCCGGTTTTCGGCGGTATCAAAGCCAACGATGTTATGACACTGATATGGAAAGGCGTTGACGTTACGGACGCGCAAGGTGGTGTAAAAGAGTTGGACGGGACGGAAACCGGGAACTTGGTTTTCAGTTTACTTTGGGAGGTCGCAGACGCGGGTGGCAATGGTAATCCGCTGCCGGTCACCTACAAGATTACCAACCCTGACATCAATCAAAACGAAGTGCACTCATTGCCTCAGGACGTCGACGTGCTCATTCGGCAGGGTGTGATTCCCGAAGTCAAGTTTCAGCATCTTGATCCGGACTTCATTGAATGGTTTAACTGTGGTTCACTGCGCCCGGACCCGGTTCTGACCCTATGTGCAGAAGTGCTGGTTTCCGGTGGCGAGCCGCAATTGGCCGGTCAAACTCTGGAATTTACATATCAGGGTTATACCGATTCGGCCGGTACGGTAGTAAAACCCAACACTGATCAAAAAGTCTCTTACGCGCCGACACCACAGGAAGCGAATGACGGGTTTATCGTAAAAATTCCCTATCAGAAAATATTGGCTACGGAGAGCGCTTGGGGCGATATCACTTATTCGGCAATGATTGACGGGCGCCCGGTATCAGCTCAGAGACACTTGGTCAGGGTACACATGAAGAAAGGCGACGGGGCAGTCTGTGATATCTGATCGTTGATGTTAGGGAGGCATTTGTGCCTCCCTTTTTTTTGAAGGATTACCAAGTGGTAGGAAGTTTCCGAGCGCATCGAAGACTATTCCTACATTTTGTTGTGGAGAGGTCAGGTTATCGTTCGCTTCCGTCAATGCTATTGAGTTGCTCGGGCCCGTAATAATTTCTAGGTGAATCAATCATGAAAATGTTGGATGTATCACACGTTCGCGCTTTTTCAGCACGGTCTGGAGTATTGCTTTGCCTGCCAGCCGTTTTTTTTTTCGCAAACTTTGCCCATTCGGCCACTATCGTTGATAACACCACGCTGAATATCGATTCGTCTACCGCGCCTACCGACTACCTGGTGCGCAACAAAGGCGTACTGAATGCCTCCGATGCCAATACCCGATCGATCACGGCGCAATCCGGTTCGTCGCTAAGCATCAACGGCAGCACCATCGTTGGTAACGACGGTGGTGATGGCGTAACCGTGACCAGCAGTCGGGCAAGCATCGATCGAACGACGGTGACCAGTGATGAAATCGGGCTGGCGGTCAATCGCTCCAGTGTCGCCGCGGGCGGAGCCACCGTGACCGTGTCCGACAGCCAGATCAGTGGACAACTGATTGGTTCGCAGGTTACGGGCCTGAGCTCCCTGTCATTGACCAATACGCAAGTCATGGGCGCGGCCAGCGATGGCATTGGTGTGAATATCCTTGGTGGAGAGGTGAGTGCTTCCGCGCGTACGACCATCACCGGCCAGGCGACAGGGGTGCGGATGGTCAATGACGCCCTCAATGTGGGAAGCCGTACCCTTTCGCTGGATAATTCCACGGTGCAAGGTATTGGTGGTTCTGCGATTCTGGTGGATCGTGGTACTGAGGCCACGATAAACGTTCTCGACGGTTCCAGCCTTGTTGCTGGCAACGGCAGATTATTGGATGTTCAAGGCTCATCGATCGCGAGCCTGACCGTGGCCAACAGCACGTTGAATGGAAACGTCAATGTGGCGGATAACAGTACGGCCAATCTTCTTTTCGACCGAGGGGAAATAACAGGCAATGTGCTGGTTGACGGCAGCTCTACTGCCAGCGTCACGCTGGAAAACAACTCGCAATTGACGGGACGCCTCGACAACGTCGACAGCGTCAGTATCAACAGCAATTCGAACTGGACCCTGACCGGCAACGACTCGATCGGCGCGCTGAGCATGGACGGCGGGCGTGTGACATTCGGCGCGGCGGATGCTCCCGATACCTATTACCAGTTGAACGTCGGCGCGCTCGCGGGTACAGGTACGTTTTTGATGAAGGGCAATTTCGCCAGTGGTGAGCATGACTTTCTCAACGTGACCGGCGCTTCGGCGGGGAACTTCGCGTTGGCAGTTGCGGCCTCTGGCCTGGATGCCGCGTCGCCACAGGCCTTGACGCTGGTGCGTACCGCCACCACTGACAGTGCCAATTTTGCCCTGGCGGGTGAGCAGAGGGTGGATGTCGGCACCTGGTCCTACGGTTTGGCCAGTCGGGAAATCGAGGGGGGGGCGAAGGAGTGGTTTCTCGACCCGACCACCGAGGTGATCAGCCCCGGTGCGCGTTCGGTACTGGCGCTGTTCAACACCGCGCTTACCGTGTGGTACGGCGACATGGGGCCGTTACGCAACCGTCTGGATGAGTTGCATTTCAACGGCGACCGCTCCGGTGGCTGGATCCGCACCTATGGCAATAAATACAACGTGGCTGATGGCTCCGGCGCGGGCTATCAACAGACGCAGCAGGGCCTGTCCCTTGGCGCCGATGCGCGGCTGGGTGAAAGCGATGTGCTGGTGGGGGTTCTGGCGGGTACGAGCGAGTCGGATCTGGACCTGAAAAACGGCACCTCGGGCACAGTGAAAAGCTACTACTTCGGCCCTTACGTTACCTGGTTTGACAGCGCCAAAGGTTACTACCTGGACGGCGTGCTCAAGTTCAACCGCTATCGCAACGAGTCCAAAGTCGGCCTGAGCGATGGCAGTCGCGCCAAGGGCGATTACGACAACTGGGGCGTGGGTGGCTCGGTGGAGTTCGGTCGTCAATTCACATTGGCCGATGGGTATTTTGTCCAGCCCTTCACTCAGTGGTCGGCGGTGCAGATTCAGGACAAGCGCTACACACTCGATAACGACATGCGCGCCGATGGTGATCGCACGCGCTCATTGCTCGGCAAGGCCGGTGCCACATTCGGGCGTAACTTCGCCGTCGGCAACGGCACCGTTGTCCGGCCATATGTACGTGCCGCCATTGCCCATGAGTTCGCTACGAACAACGAGGTGAAGGTCAACGACAACGTGTTCAACAATGATTTGTCAGGTTCGCGGGCCGAGTTCGGCGCAGGGCTGGCAGTGGCCATGTCGGAGAAATGGCAGGTGCGTGCTGATTTTGATTACTCCAGAGGGGAGCATATTGAGCAGCCTTATGGGGTGAATGTGGGGATAAAGTACAGCTGGTAGTAGTTGTGCTCGTCAGGACTATTGCTTGACTGAAACCTGAGCTGTTCATCAGATAGCCGCTGGCTTCGTAAGAAGTCAGCGGCTTTTGCGCATTTTTCATACTGCAGAATTGCCGATGTTGCGCCAGTTAAATGGATCCTGATTGAAAATTTGTATCGACTGCCTTTTTTCGCCCACTTCGCACCGATGACACCCTGTTCGACCAGTTCCGCAGGCAATTGGACGATGTGCAACTCTGAATGCCGGGTAAATGCGGCGTTCTGTCAAAGTTCCCGGGCTTGTAAAGCTTGACCAGTAAGCGCAGGGACGCCGAAGGTGGATCGGATACGGTCTCACCTGCACGTGTCAGCACATAATGGCAATCTTCAATCATCCAGATTGCTCAGGCGCCGGCAAGTAAAAGAACGCCCGATCATTGACTTCGTCGGCCGCGACAAACCGCTCAAGGACCTTCGCGCCGTTGCAATAGATTTCGAGCTTGTTCCCTCTTCATGGGACTGACACTCGCATCCGTGGATGGAATGATTGAACGCGTGTTGTTTGATTTGCGCACCTGTCAGATCTGACAGGGGAATGCCCCTTTGCGACCAACGGTTATGCTGTCGGGGCACCCAGTGAAGGTGGACACAGTGGGACGGAAACGGCCTGACCCCGCCGGCCCGGTTGATTGGGCGGCGGGTTTTTTCTGCCTGAAGCCATGTGTTGGCTGAGAGTCAACCTTCGCGAGCAGGCTCGCTCCCACAGGGTTCTTCAGTTTTGTGCCGGACAAGGATCAAATGTGGGAGCGAGCCTGCTCGCGAAGAGGCCGGCATGATCGCCGAACAACTCAGCCAGCCGGCATCACCCTGGTAACTCCAGGTTATCCAGCACCCGGTTCACCGCCAGTTCCCCCAGCATAATCAGTTGCGCAATGCCCAGCAGCGTTCGGCGCTGCGACGTTGGCATGAGGCTGGCGAAGTCGTTGGCAATGTTTTTCGCCGAAGCGAGCGTTTCGCAGGCGTTGGCCAGCAGGTCTTCGTTTTTGAAGTCGGCGGTTACAGCGTACATTGCGCGGGAACTGCGGGGCGGCGGTGTGGCGCCGGGCGGGCAGAGGTAGTGATCGAGGGCGCGGTCGGCGGCTCCGTGGAGTTTTTTTGAATCGAGGGATTCGTAGGGGGAGGTGGGGTCGGATTCGGGTGGGTTGGGTGTTGGTTTAATCATGGTGAAGCTCCTAGAGTCGATGGAGCCGCCACATTTCGCTGCGATACGAAAAGTAAGGTGGCAGCTATACGCGGGTCGCAGACCGGGACTCTAGAACCGGCAGACCCGAAGGTCTCCCACGTACAGCCGCCATAAGGAAGGCGGATGTTGTGCGTCCAGAGATCGACGGGCTGCGAGACCCGATCGCTGATGTGTCAGCGACGACCCACAATAGAACCCGCCCCCAAGGCGCACAAGCCGGCGGATTCTGGCTCGGCTGTAGGCAATGGCGCAAGGATTTGTAGCCTTGAGACCGTGTCTGCAGGTGTCTTTTAAACAGCTTCGTTTAAACGAAGAGTTGCGTCGGACTTGATGGCCCCTTCGCGAGCAAGCTCGCACGCAGTTGATCCTTGTTGTAGGCAAAACCTCATGCCACTGAAGATTCCTGTGGGAGCGAGCCTGCTCGCGAAGGGGCCAGCCCTGCCGCGATAAATAAATGCGTCCCCTTTGTCGCGCCCTTTGTCGCTACTGGCCTGGCGTTCTGCTTACTTTTTCTGCCTTCTGTTTCTGCCTGGCCTTCGGTACAACTCCGTGCGTCTGCAGGGCAACTACTGCTGGGCGCTGATGCCCCCCAGACCCATCTTATCGGTCATTCAAACAGCCCACTACGAGATGATCTGGAACGGATCAATCACCAGCGTGAATAAAGTCAGCGTTGCTTGACGACGTGACCGGCTACGGGTGTCCCTTTTTCTTGGTTTTAACGATAAGACCCTGGTGCGCCTTCCGGGGCATGAAACGACAGACCACGATTGGTCTGTCCCTGGTTTTCCTGTCCCTGGTTTCCGCTCAGGCCTAACAGCTTTGTATAAAAGCATTAAAAATAGATGCAGTTTTTTAAAGTCAACAGAATCAAGCAATAATAAATATTTATATACTATCCCAAGCGTTCTATTCTTATATCATCTAAATCATATGAGGCGCCGTCCACAACACCGGGAGTAAAGGCAAATCTAAAGTAATACTGTGGATTAGATGCATCGAAACCGTAGGTAATCGACACAGAGTGACTTTCCCATCCGATTGTCGGCTGGCTTATTCCTATAGGCTCAAATTTATACCCAGCATATATAAGGATATTGTGTCCCGCGTGGCTTGATCGGAATTTGAAACTGATTTTGTATCTACTTCCGTTTACTAAGTAGCTGTAATCTTTAATTATCCCGTCAAACCATGAGTTCTTGTCCGGAATCAGGCGAACAAAATAGTTACCCCCTTCATTTACTAGCTGAGTTCTAACCGGCCGCCACTCATTCCAATCCCCACCATCAAAAGAGGTGTAGTCAACGACCGTAATGGTCCGAGGTGGTTGAGAGGTGTGCCCCCCGCCATACAGCGCCTTGGCGGTAAAACTGTGATGTCCAGGACTGAGGGCGTATACCGGCAATACCCAGATCCCTGTCGCCGTGTCTACAGTCGGCTCGCCTTTCGGCGTGTCACCATCCAACACTTGCACCCTCTGGCCTTTTTCCGCTGTACCGGTCAGTGTCACGCTGTAGTAGGTGGTGGAACCTGCGTTGGGAATCTCGACGTCTTTGGAGTCCTTCACTGAGGTGATTACAGGCTTGAGCGCCACGATATAGGTTCTCACCGGTAAGGTCACCGCTTCGGCTTCCACCTGACTGCCTCCCAGCGCGGCCTTGAACTCCAGGGTCAGGCTTGAACCGTCCTTCAACTCTTGCAGCTCGGCCTTGTCGGTTGCGTGCTCATAGCGGCCAGCGGCGATCCAGGTAGGGTTGGTCTGCCCGCTCGGCGGCTGAAACACTGTTTTGCTCCAGGCAGTATTGTCCGCCTTCGTGCCCTGCAGGCGCAGCCACACATACTGACCCAGCGCAATCAGCGGCCAGTTGAGGATCCGGATGACGGCATTTTGGGTAAGACTGGTCACGTCGAATTCCGGACCTTCGCCATTGTTGGCGGCTTGGAGGATGGTGGGTGCACGCAACGCGCTGTCGGGCAGCCGCCCAACCGCCAGGGTACGAAGTTGCGATGGTACCGGTTCACTGCTGCCACGGGTCACGGTGTAGCTCACCGTCACCGGTTTGCCGAGGTTGAAGGCAATGACCGAGTTCACTAGCGCGATCTCCTGCACCCCGACCGTCGTCACCGGCCACGGCGCGGCGGTGTGCGAGCCGCCGGCAGGCGTGCCGGGGGCGCCGGTCCAGGTCACGGTGATCTTGTCTCCGGCCAGCATCCCCACATAGTCCACCAAGGCCGTGAGGCCGGTCTGGGCGTCCACGGGATTCAGGCTGGTGTCGTTCGGCGCTTCCTTGATGCGCGGGGCGGTCAGGTCCATCGCCACCCCAACACGGAACTCCAGCGGCTCGGCATAACTCGTCCCGCCCGCCGCGCGTTTGATTTCGTACCGGGCGATCACCGTTCCGCCTTCATTGTCCTTGATCAACTTGGCTTCGATGTTGAACGGGACTTC
>NZ_JABWQS010000127.1:0-220 GCF_014268545.1 Pseudomonas sp. SWRI81 | reverse complement strand
GCGCCAGTGAAGGTGACGGTGATCCTGTCGTCCTTGAGCATGCCGCCGTAGTCGACTATTGCGGTCAGTTCGGTCTGCGCGATGATCGGGTCGAGGCTGGTGCCGTTTGGCGCTTCCTTGATACCGGGTGCGGTGAGATCCAGCGCCACCCCAACACGGAACTCCAGCGGCTCGGCATAACTCGTCCCGCCCGCCGCGCGTTTGATTTCGTACCGGGCGA
>NZ_JABWQS010000126.1:0-233 GCF_014268545.1 Pseudomonas sp. SWRI81 | reverse complement strand
GTCATCGGCTCGTCTTTCAATGACGTGTTGACCGGGCAAACCACGGGCAACGTCCTGAACGGCGGCGCCGGCGATGACATCTACTACGTCAACGGCACTTCGGTAAACGTGGTTGAAGCGGTAGGCGGCGGTGATGACGAAGTACGGACCATCCTGCTCAATCACACCCTGGCAACCAACGTCGAGCGTCTGACTTACGTCGGTACTGGCAACTTTGTCGGTTACGGCAATGC
>NZ_JABWQS010000125.1:0-234 GCF_014268545.1 Pseudomonas sp. SWRI81 | reverse complement strand
GCGGGGATAAATCCCCTCGCCACAGTGAATCTTCACATGACGACGAAACCCGATCGTTACAAAAATCCTCTCGTCACGCCTGCGGGCGTTGAACGGAACAGGCTCTCTGTGGCGAGGGGATTTATCCCCGCTCGGCTGCGAAGCAGTCGCAACTTCCCTACACGCGGTGTGCCTGCAAAAACGCTGCTGCCAGGATTTGGGGCCGCTTCGCTGCCCAGCGGGGATAAATCCCCT
>NZ_JABWQS010000124.1:0-237 GCF_014268545.1 Pseudomonas sp. SWRI81 | reverse complement strand
ATCGTACGCTGAGCCCTGGGAGCCACACATAAGCAAATGTGGGAGCTGTCGAGCTTTAGCGAGGCTGCGATGCGGGCAGCTGGGTTTTTCAGGTGTACCGAGTCGATCCCATCGCAGCCTCGCCGGGGCTCGACAGCTCCCACAAGGGATTGGGGAGGCACACTAAGCAAATGTGGGAGCTGTCGAGCTTTAGCGAGGCTGCGATGCAGGCAACTGGGTTTTTCAGGTGTACCAAGT
>NZ_JABWQS010000123.1:0-241 GCF_014268545.1 Pseudomonas sp. SWRI81 | reverse complement strand
CGACGAGGGCTTGCAGTGTGTCGCCGAAGCCTTCGCCGACCGCGCCTACACGCCGCAAGGCACGCTGGTGTCGCGACGTGAACCGGGCGCGGTGCTGCACGATCCGAGGCTGGTGGCCCAACGCATGCTGCGCCTGGTGGAAGATGGCACCATTGAGGCCATTGATGGCACGCGCACCCGCATCGAGGCCGATTCCATCTGCGTACACGGCGACAGCCCCGCAGCCGTGGACATGGCCCGC
>NZ_JABWQS010000122.1:0-244 GCF_014268545.1 Pseudomonas sp. SWRI81 | reverse complement strand
GCTTAGGCGCTACCGGTTTGAGTTGCTTGCTCATTGCCACCACCGCGACAGATTAAGCTGCTTTCTTAGCGTCTTTGATCAGCGCGTGAACGCGATCAGAAACGGTTGCACCCAGACCAACCCAGTGCTCGATGCGGTCCAGGTCCAGACGCAGTGCTTCAGCCTGACCGGAAGCGATCGGGTTGAAGAAGCCTACGCGCTCGATGAAACGACCATCACGAGCGTTGCGGCTGTCGGTCACTAC
>NZ_JABWQS010000121.1:0-244 GCF_014268545.1 Pseudomonas sp. SWRI81 | reverse complement strand
ATGTGGTGCTGCTCGATATCCGCATGCCTGGCCTTGATGGCCTGCAAGTCGCGGCCCGCCTGAGCGAGCGCGAATCACCCCCGGCGGTGGTGCTGTGCGCGGCCGAGGAAGAGTTTTCTGCGCAGACCCTGGAAGACAGCGGTGTGAGCTTTCTGACCAAGCCCGTGGCCGGCGAAGGCCTGCTCAAGGCCCTGAAAAAAGCCGAGCGCCCGAACCGCCTCCAATTGTCTGCCCTGACTCAGCC
>NZ_JABWQS010000120.1:0-245 GCF_014268545.1 Pseudomonas sp. SWRI81 | reverse complement strand
ACACAGGAGCGCTCGTTGCTGGAAGCCCCCTGCGGCCAGTGCCAAAGCTCGACATCTACGCCATCCCACTGCCAGCGCTCGCCGCTGCGGCACAGCGACGCCGCTTCCAGCCCGGCAACCTCGCCGGCCAGCACCCGCTTCACCGGCACCCCACGCCGCACAGCCGCCGCCCCACCGGCATGGTCAGCATGGCCATGGCTGATCAGCATCACATCCAGCGCCTTCACCCCCAGCTTGCGCAAGGT
>NZ_JABWQS010000119.1:0-250 GCF_014268545.1 Pseudomonas sp. SWRI81 | reverse complement strand
ACGAAGGCCGCCATGCCCGTTTCTGGACAAATCTGGTGCATTTGTATTGGCAGGCGGCCAGCCCGGCTGATCGCGACAGCATCGCTCATGTGCTGCCGACGTTTCTAATGCATTACTTGACCAACGATCTGCAAAAATCCTTCGACCTGCAGTTGATCGAACATCTGGGTGTCAGCGCGCGCATCCGTGAGGCCTTGAAAGACGAGGTGGAGGCACTGGCGTTTCCCATCACCCGCCAGCACCCCTTGGT
>NZ_JABWQS010000012.1:0-143980 GCF_014268545.1 Pseudomonas sp. SWRI81 | reverse complement strand
GGCTCGCTCCCACAGGGATTTGTGTACGCCGCAGATCCAATGTGGGAGCGAGCCTGCTCGCGATGAGGCCCTTGAAGCCCACTCAAATCCCACAAAGCTGACGCAACAGCCCGGTATCCAGATGCTTCTCCACCAGATCCGCCAAGCGCTCGATATCACGCTCGCGCAAGCCGTGGTAATCGACCTCTTGCACGTCACTCAACCCGGCCCAGCGCAACAACGCGGCACTGGCCTGGGGCGATTCGAACAAGCCATGCAAATAGGTGCCGAACACCTGACCGTCCGCACTTTGCGCACCGTCACAACGGCCGTCGTCCAGATGCACCGCCGCATTCTCCAGCGCCGGCCCGGTGGTTACGCCAGCATGAATTTCATAACCGCTGACTTCGGCGTTTTCCAGCGCCAGCCGTCCACGGACGTTGCGCAGTTGCTTCTCGGCTTCGAGCTGCGTCTCGAACGCCAGTAACCCCAGCCCGGTACTGGAGCCGGCAGCGCCTTCGAGCCCGAGGGGATCATGCACCTGCTCGCCGAGCATTTGCAGACCGCCGCAAATCCCCAGCACCTTGCCGCCGTAGCGCAGGTGCCGGCTGATCGCCGTGTCCCAGCCATTGGCGCGCAGATAGGCGAGATCGCTGCGCACGCTTTTCGAGCCCGGCAGAATGATCAGGTCGGCAGCCGGAATCGCCTGCCCCGGCCCGATAAATTGCAAATCGACCTGCGGGTGCAGGCGCAGCGGGTCGAAGTCGGTGTGGTTGCTGATGCGCGGCAGCACCGGTACCACCACTTTCAACACCTGCTCGGCCTTGTCGGTCTGCCGCTGATCGATACCGTCCTCGGCCTCCAGATGCAGGTCCATGACGTATGGCAGCACGCCGACCACCGGTTTGCCAGTGCGCTGTTCGAGCCAGTCGAGGCCCGGTTGCAGCAAGGCGATGTCGCCGCGAAAACGGTTGATGATGAAACCCTTGACCCGCGCCTGTTCACTCGGCGACAGCAACTCCAGGGTGCCGACCAGATGCGCGAAGACGCCACCGCGATTGATGTCGGCAATCAACAACACCGGGCAATCCACCGCTTCGGCAAACCCCATGTTGGCGATGTCGCCGGCGCGCAGATTGATCTCGGCCGGCGAGCCTGCGCCTTCGACCATCACCAGCGGATACGCCGCACTCAGTCGCTCGTGGGAGGCGAGCACCGCTTGCATCGCGATGGCTTTGTAGTCGTGATAGGCGACAGCGTTCATCGTGGTCACAGCGCGGCCATGAATAATCACTTGCGCGCCCGTGTCGCTGTTGGGCTTGAGCAACACCGGGTTCATGTCGGTGTGCGGTTGCAGATTCGCCGCTTGTGCCTGCACCGCTTGCGCGCGGCCGATCTCGCCGCCGTCAGCGGTCACGGCGCTGTTGAGCGCCATGTTCTGCGGTTTGAACGGCACCACCGCCACGCCCTGGCGGGTCGCCCAGCGGCACAACGCGGTCACCAGCGTGCTTTTGCCAGCGTCGGAAGTGGTGCCTTGCACCATCAAAGTGGTCATGGGTGGTCCTTGGCGAAGGCGATTAACGCCTGTTCGAGACGTAACTCTTCAGCCGCATCGGCAGGCAGGCCGAAACGCACACTGCTGTTGTGCGTAAACAGGCGCAGGAGGATGCCGCGACGGGCCATGAATTCGTACAGCGTCTGGGCGTGTTCGGTGATCAACCACTGAAACAGCGCGCAGCCGCCCTGCGGCTCAAAGCCATAACGCGTCAGCAATGCCGCCAGCCGTTCGCTGGCCTCATCGCTGCGTATCCGTTGGCGAGTGTGGCCCTCGGTGTCTTGCAGACAAGCCGTACCGAGCACTCGCGTCGGGCCGCTCACCGCCCACGGTCCTACTTGCTCGGCGAGCAGTTTAAGCAACTTGCGCTCGGCCAGGACAAAGCCGAGTCGCACCCCGGCCAGGCCGAAAAACTTGCCGAACGAACGCAACACCACCAGCCCGACCTGATGCGCATACGGCGCCAGGCTCAGTTGCGGGGTGTTGTCCATAAACGCTTCATCAACCACCAGCCAGCCACCGCGTTGCGCCAGCCGTGCATGCCAGTCGAGCAGGCGCGCCGGGGTCAGGCTCCGGCCGGTCGGGTTGTTCGGGTTGACCACCACTAACACGTCGAGGCTGTCGAGAAAGAATTCGACTTCCTGCTCCAGCACTTCACGGACGATGTAACCGCTGCGGCGCCAGGCCTCGGCATGCTCGGCATAGCACGGCGACAACACGCCAACCTTGCCGGCCCGGCGCAGCCGCGGCAGCAACTGGATGGCCATTTGCGAACCGGCCACCGGCAACACCTGCGCAGCGCCGTAGTAATCGCACGCAGCCTGCTCCAGACCGTCATCGGTTTCCGGCAAGCGTGCCCAGGCGCGCAGCGGGATCTCCGGGATCGGGAACGGCCATGGCGCCAGGCCGCTGGACAGGTCGAGCCAGTCGGCTTCGGCAATCGCGTAATCGAGTGCCGCCTTGCGCAGCCGGCCACCGTGCTCAAGCATAGAATTCAGCCCCCACGCAGAGAATCAGCAACCATAACCATACCCCGCGCTGGACCAATTGCCAGCCACGCTCGATCGAATCGGCATCCGCCGCCTGCCCCTCGCCGAGCTGAGGACGCTCATGCAGTTCGCCGTGATAGATCGCCGGGCCACCCAGTTCGACGCCCAGTGCCCCGGCACCCGAGGCCATCACCGGCCCGGCGTTGGGGCTGTCCCACTGCGGTGCCTGGGTGCGCCAGCACTTCAAGGCCAGTCGGGTCTTGCCCAGTAGCGCGTAGGTAAACGCCACCAGACGCGCAGGAATGTAGTTCAGCACGTCGTCGATTTTCGCCGCCGCCCAGCCGAACCGTTCGAAGCGTTCGTTGCGATAACCCCACATCGCGTCGAGGGTATTGCTCAAGCGATAGAGGACCACGCCCGGCGCACCGGCAACGGCAAACCAGAACAGCGCGGCAAACACCGCATCGCTGCCGTTTTCCAGCACCGATTCGGTGGCGGCGCGGGCCACAGCATTGCTGTCGAGTTCATCGGTCTGACGGCTGACCAGATAACCGACCCGCTTGCGCGCCTCGCCGAGATCATCGGCACGCAAGGCAGCTGCGACCGGCGCGACATGCTCGCCAAGGCTGCGCATGCCGAGGGCGCAATACAGCGCCACAATCTCGACGATCCAGCCGATATAGGGCGCCCAGGAAAATGCGGTGGCGAGCAAGGTCAGCGGCAGCACCGCGATCACCCATGCGGTGACGCCATGGCTGCGCCAGCCACGGCCGCCGGCGTTGAAACGCTGCTCGATGCGCCCGGCAAAATTGCCGAACGCGACCAGCGGATGCCAGCGTTTCGGTTCGCCGAGCAGCGCATCCAGCGCCACCGCGGCGACACTCAACAACGCCACACTCATGGCCTCACTCCCCAATAATTTTCATACAGCAACTCATTGAGCGGCCGCGCCTGCGCCCACCCTTCGAGGACCAGCATCGGCGCCGGATAGAATTCCTTGACTGGGCCCAGACACAACACCGCCAGCGGCTTGGCGCCCGCCGGCAGCTTGAGCAAATCGGCCAGCGCCTGCGGCTCGAACAGCGAGACCCAGCCCATGCCCAGGCCTTCGGCACGGGAAGCCAGCCAGAGATTCTGGATCGCGCAGGACAGCGACGCCATGTCCATTTCCGGCAGCGTGCGCCGGCCGAAAATATGTTTTTCGCGATCGTCCATCAGCGCCGCGACGAGCACTTCGGCGCAGTCGTTGATGCCTTCGACCTTGAGCTTCATGAAATCGTCGCTGCGCTCGCCGAGGGCTTCGGCTGTGCGGATGCGCTCTTCTTCGACCAGGTTGCGGATTTGCCCGCGCAGGGCGCGATCGCTGATGCGGATGAAACGCCATGGCTGCATCAGGCCGACGCTCGGCGCCTGATGTGCGGCTTCAAGCAGACGACTCAGTAGCTCGGGCGCAACGGTGCCGCCGGTGAAATGGCGCATGTCGCGGCGTTCGGCGATGGCTTTGTAAACCGCTGCGCGTTCGGCTTCGGAGAAGGTGTGGTCGGTCATGGCCCTTTCGCGAGCAGGCTCGCTCCCACAGGGTTTGGGTGTTCCATTGTAGGCGTGAGCCTGCTCGCGATAGCGGTTTCAAGGTTTGGTGCAAACAGCGCAGCGACAGCCGCAGGATTCGACGGAAAATAAAAATGCACATAAGAAGCCGTCATCCGCCCTTCCCGGTATACCGCCTCCGCCCCACGCCCGCCATTCGGACTCAAGCCCCGGGCAATCGGCGTCAACTCTGTTGTGGTCAGCGAATGGTGATAGGTATGCCCGCGCAACGAACCTTCCGGCAGATCGACCGCTTGCAGCGCCAACGCCGCCAGACGCTTCTGCATCACCGCATCGCCCTTAAGCAACCCGACCAGTTCCGCGCGGGTGCCGTCGACATCGGTCAAGGAGTCGAGCAGGTACAACATCCCGCCACACTCGGCGAGCAATGGTTTACCCGCCAAATGATGCGCGCGGATCGCTTCAAGCATCGGCGTGTTTTTCGACAGCGCAACATGATGCAACTCCGGATAACCGCCCGGCAGATAAAGGCTGTCCGCCTCGGGTAATTGGCTGTCGCGGATCGGCGAGAAGAAGCGCAGCTCGGCGCCCATCGCACGCAGCAGATCGAGACTGGCGCCGTAGGTGAAGGCAAACGCTTCGTCACGGGCGACGGCAATACGTACGCCATCGAGCAACGGCTCGGCAGTCAACACATCCGGCGCGGCGAATTCGACGGCCGGCGGCAGCGCGACCTCACAACTGCTGGCCAGCGCATCGGCCGCCGCGTCGAGGCGCAGATCCAGATCATTCAATTCACTGGCCTGGACCAGACCGAGGTGCCGGCTCGGCAGTTCGATGCCCGTCTCGCGGGACAACGCGCCGTACCAGCGCAGGCCTTCAGTCAGGCTGCCTTCGAGCAATTGCGCATGGCGCAAGGTGCCGACACGGTTGGCCAGCACGCCGGCAAACGGCAGGTCTGGCTGATAGCGCGCCAGACCCAGCGCCAGTGCGCCAAAGGTCTGCGCCATTGCCGTGCCGTCGATCACCGCGAGCACCGGCACGCCAAAGTGCCGCGCCAGATCAGCGCTGGACGGCGTACCGTCGAACAGCCCCATCACGCCTTCGATCAGAATCAGATCCGCCTCGGCTGCCGCTTCCCACAACAGGCGACGGCTTTCCTGCTCGCCGACCATCCACATGTCCAGTTGATACACCGGCGCACCGCTGGCGCGCTCGAGAATCATCGGGTCGAGAAAGTCCGGGCCGCATTTGAATACGCGTACCTTGCGCCCTTGATTGCGATGCAAACGGGCGAGCGCGGCGGTGACGGTGGTCTTGCCCTGACCGGAGGCCGGCGCGGCGATCAGCACCGCCGGGCAGTGACGGGGCTGATTCAAAGTTCGACGCCTTTCTGCGCTTTGATGCCGGCCTGGAAAGCGTGTTTGAGCATGCCCATCTCAGTGACCGTGTCGCCCATTTCGATCATTTCCGGCTTGGCGCCGCGACCAGTGACGACGACGTGCTGCATCGGCGGTCGCGCCTGGAGGTCGCTGAGCACCTGATCGAGATCGAGGTAGCCGTGCTTGAGGGCAATGTTCAGTTCATCGAGCACCACCAGACCGATCGACGGGTCGCGCAGCAGTTCACGCGAAACTTCCCAGGCGGCAGTGGCGGCGGCGATATCGCGCTGGCGATCCTGGGTCTCCCAGGTGAAGCCTTCGCCCATGACGTGGAAACGCACCTGCTCGGGGAAGCGGCGGAAGAACAACTCTTCGCCGGTGCTGTTGCGCCCCTTGATGAACTGCACCACGCCGCACTGCATGCCGTGCCCCATGGCGCGCGCGAGCATGCCGAAGGCCGAGCTGCTTTTGCCTTTGCCATTGCCGGTGAGCACCAGCACCAGTCCGCACTCGTCGGGCGAATTGGCGATGCGTTCGTCGATCACGGCTTTTTTGCGCTGCATGCGCGCCAGATGGCGCTCGTCACGCTCGGGGGAATCAGTCATGGGGGAGCTCTCCGTTGAGGCTGGATAACGGCGGGCAGGCACAGGAATAGACGGCAAAAAGCCTGGCATCGCCCACCGTGATGCCGCTGGATGGATCAGGCCGGTCTCCGGGCTCATGAGCGGCGTACGCCTGACTGCGCGCCTTCCCGCTTCTTTCGAGGCAGTGGCTCAAGGCGCAGTTTTCACTCATTTACCGTTGCGGGGGCAGCGCCGGGATCGTGATGCGCTTCGCTTGAAGACACCCTCACCGGCTTCCCTGTTTCACTCTGTCGACGCACGTCACAGAGCACCTGAAACAAGCGGCGAAGGTTAGAGGGTTGGGGGTGGAGCGTCAATTAAAGAGGCGTCCGGATGATGAATAACTGCCGCCAATCAATTATCGGCTGGCAATCTTGTGCCAGACTGTGACAAGTGATATCAAAGAGCCATGCTTTTTTCGAAAAAGCCCACTACAACAATAAGGATGACGACGATGCAAGGCATGATTATCAGCAACCCGCGCCTGGAATTTCTGCGCCCGGTGCTGGAACGCTGGTTTGACTGTATCGATCGCTACAACACCGTACGCGGCGACAACGACACGCCGTACTGGCACGACGAAAAAGCCAATCTCGGACTGCTCTCGGCAGCGGCGTGGATGGCCGAGATGGTCACGCTGAACGATACGGCCACGCGCAAACAGAACGAAGAAGGCGAGCGCAACGCCCGCGCCGATCTGCTCATTGCCGGCGCCGAAGACCGCGCGTTCATTCAGGCTACGCAACGCTGGCCGAAAGTCAGCAACCTCAACCTGACCCAGGCCCTGCTCGATATCACCTTCGATGCCAGGCGCATCAGCTATGCCAGCGACCTCAAGCTCGGCTGCCTGTTCGTGGCACCGCAAAAAGCCCAGCACAGCGCCAGCCCCGAAGAGTTGCAGGACATGGTCGACGACCTGCAAAAGGAGCATACCTGCGCCGTCGCCTGGTATTTCCCTTACGCCTACCGCAAGTTGCACAGCGAAGCCGGCAACTATCACCCCGGCATCGCCGTCCTGTTCAAGGAAGCCCGCGGTTGAGCGGTTGAACCATCGGGCCTGCGCCCTCCTCTATGTTTAGGAATGCATTCATAGGGAAGATCAGCAATGCGCAAGCCCCAACTCGTTTTCGTCATCGCCCTGGCCGGTGGACTCGCCGCCTGCGGTGAAACCTCCAGCCTGCAAGTCTCCGACGGCACCGGGCCGACACCGAAACTGCCAGAACCGAACAAGACCCTGATCCCGACGGTGAATATCGCCCCGGCCGTCGGCTGGCCCGAGGGTGGCAAACCGACGGCGGCGGCAGGCACACAGGTGGCGGCGTTTGCCGAGGGTCTCGACCACCCGCGCTGGCTCTACGTGCTGCCAAACGGCGATGTGCTGGTGGCGGAAACCAACGCGCCGCCCAAGCCTGACGACAGCAAAGGCATTCGCGGCTGGGTGATGAAAAAAGTCATGGGCAAGGCCGGCGCTGGCGTACCGAGCCCGAACCGCATCACCCTGCTGCGCGACGCTGACCACGATGGTGTGGCGGAAACCCGCACGGTGTTTTTGCAGAATCTTAATTCGCCGTTCGGTATGACGCTGGTCGGCAACGATTTGTACGTAGCCGACACTGATCGCCTGCTGCGCTTCAACTACGAGCCTGGCACCACCGAGATCAAGACGCCGCCAATCAAGGTCGTCGACCTGCCGGGCGGCACGCTGAATCACCACTGGACCAAGAACGTCATCGCCAGCAAGGACGGTAGCAAGCTCTACGTCACGGTTGGCTCGAACAGTAACGTCGGCGAAAACGGCCTGGATCAGGAAGAAGGCCGCGCCGCTATCTGGGAAGTGGACCGGGCAACCGGCAACCACCGCATCTTCGCCTCAGGCATTCGCAACCCCAACGGCCTCGCGTGGGAACCCACCAGCGGCGCACTGTGGACGGCGGTCAACGAACGCGACGAGATCGGCAGCGATCTGGTGCCGGATTACATCACCTCGGTCAAGGATGGCGGTTTCTACGGCTGGCCGTTCAGCTACTACGGCCAACACGTCGATGTGCGGGTCAAACCGCAGAACCTCGATCTGGTCGCCAAAGCCATCGTGCCGGATTATGCCGTTGGCCCGCACACCGCCTCGCTCGGTTTGACCTTCACCGAGGGCAACGCGCTGCCGGCGCAGTTCAAGGAAGGCGCCTTCATCGGCCAGCACGGCTCATGGAACCGCAAGCCGCACAGTGGCTATAAAGTGATTTTCGTACCATTTACCGGTGGCAAGCCGAGCGGGCAACCGGTGGATGTGCTGACCGGTTTCCTCGACAAGGACGAAAACGCGCTGGGCCGCCCGGTGGGCGTGGTGATCGACCAGCAAGGTGGCTTGCTGGTGGCGGATGACGTGGGGAACAAGGTGTGGCGCGTGTCTTCTGCCAAATAACCTGACGCCTTGCACATAACAACTGTAGGAGTGAGCCTGCTCGCGATAGCGGCGTCCAGTCGACATCTACGTCACAGGTACACCGCAATCGCGAGCAGGCTCACTCCTACATTGGATTTTGTCAGATCAGGTTTACGGGTTATGCGCCAACTGCCCCGGCTGCAAAACCCGCTTGGCGCTCAGATAAGCCTTCTGCCAGTAGGCCTTCGACAGGCTGTCGAGCTTCACCGTGCCGCCCGTGGCCGGTGCATGGACGAAGCGCCCTTCGCCGACATAGATCCCCGCATGACTGACCTGCGAACCGCCATTGGTGGCGAAGAAAATCAGGTCGCCAGTCTGCAAGCCTTCCTTGCCGACATTCGGTGCCCGCATGACAATCATTTCGCGGGTCGAGCGTGGCAGCGAAATCCCGGCCGCGTCGCGGTAAACGAAACCGATCAGACCGCTGCAATCGAAACCGGAATCCGGCGTGTTGCCGCCCCAGCGATACGGCGTGCCGACCAGACCGAGGGCGCGAAACAGCACATCTTCGGCAGCAGGCGAAAAGGCTTGGGAGGGGCCGAACACGACCGGGACGCGAACCACCGGCGCAGGAGGCGGCGTACGACTGGCGCAGGCGCTGAGCAGCGCGGCACAAAGAATCAAGGTGAGGCGGGCCGACATCGTCATAAGCAGAACATCCTGATCTGGCTGCGGCTTTTCTGCCGACGGACAGAAAACAAAACCGCCTGCGTCAGCACGCAGGCGGTTTGCCATCAATATGATCAAGATTCTAGCGGCTACGCGGCAAACTTCAAGTAAGACTTTAACTTCACCTTGTAAAGTTTGTGTCTACTTCGTTGCCGGAAGCGTGATCGTCGCCGCGAACGCAGCGACCTCGGCCGATTACTTGCGAGCAGTGACCACGGTCGGTGCCATGGCGAGTGCACGCTTGGCTTCGATGAAGGTCTTGCTCCAGTAGCTGTCACCCAGGCTGTCGATGCGAACACCGCCGCTGCGACGACTGCTGGAGTGAATGAACTGGTTGTCGCCCAGGTAGATCCCGGCGTGACTGACACGACCGCGACGACCATTGGTGGCGAAGAACAGCAGATCGCCCGGCTCAAGGTTGCTGCGCGACACGAGTGGCGCATCGACGTTGATCATTTCGCGAGTCGAGCGTGGCAGGTTCATGCCGGCTTCTTCACGGAACAGATAACCGATGAAACCGCTGCAATCGAAACCGGCTTCAGAAGTGCCGCCGAAACGGTAACGAGTACCGATCAGGGACATGCCGCGTTCGAGGATGCTGTCGGCCAGAACAGGAAGCTGATAAGGCTTGCTGCCGTTGAATGCATTGAGTTCTTTTTCGGTGTCCAGCTCTTCCTGGTAAATAACGGAGGACTGGGCAGTAGCAGAATTTTTAACCTGTTGAGGCTGCTCTTGAACCGGAGAATGAGCAGCGCAACCGAACAACAGGGTGACGAGTGCGAGAGGCACGAGGGGTGCGAAGCGCTTTAGCATGGGCACGACCGTGGCTGATAGTTGTAAAGAAGCCGAGACTATGCCCGCTATCAGCCTCATTTGCAAATTCAATCGATCTTTTTGTGACTTCCCGGTTTCTCGTTTACATCTAAGCGCTTAAGCCCGTTTGGGCCGTTTGGCAGCCTTCACAGCAGGCGTGACTGCGGATTTTCTGGCGCCTGGAATATGCCGGATCGCGCTGAAAGCCGCGCCGTTACCAGCCCAGCGTTTCCTTGAGAAAGGGAATGGTCAGTTTGCGTTGCGCCTGCAACGAGGCCTGATCGAGCTGTTCGAGCAGCTCAAACAACGCACTCATGCTGCGAGTGCCGCGGGTCAGAATGAAATGCCCGACCTCGTCGGTCAGGTGCAGACCACGCCGCGAAGCCCGCAATTGCAGCGCACGCAGTTTGTCTTCATCGGAGAGCGGACGCATCTGGAAGATCAGCGCCAGGGTCAGGCGCGATTTCAAGTCCGCGAGCTTGACCGGCAATTCGCGCGGCGACGTGGCGGCGGCAATCAGCAGACGCCGACCGCTGTCACGCAGACGGTTGAACAGGTGAAACATCGCCTCTTCCCAGTCCGCCTTGCCGGCGATTACCTGCAAGTCATCCAGACAGACCAGTTCGTACTGTTCAAGGTTGTCGAGGATTTCGACGCCGCGATCCATCAACTCGGCCAGCGGCAGGTACACCGCCGGTTCGCCCATCTGCTCGAAACGCAGGCACGCCGCTTGCAACAGATGCGTACGCCCTACGCCGTGCTTGCCCCACAGGTAGATCAGACTTTCTGTCCAGCCGGCGTCGGCTTCGCATAGGCGCTCGACATAGCCGAGTGCAGCGGCATTGGCGCCTGGGTAGTAGTTGATGAAGGTGGCGTCGTCACGCAGACGCACACCTAGGGGCAGCTGAATCGGTTTCATGCTGACTGAACAGTTCCCAAGGAACCGTTAGTGGCCTCTGTGTAAAGTTTGCGAAGTTTATACCCGTGAAGCTGAGCGCACAATGCGACAGAGTCCAAGCAAAATCAAAGGTTTGCGTTAACACACTGGTTTCATGAAGATTCTCTGACGCCAGCGCCCGCAGGACGCGGGCCAGCCCGACGATTCGCCGGGCCGCCCTGCGCCCTTACAACTGCGGCTCGTCCACGCCGCTGTAAATGTCCGAGTCCTTGTACAAGTCGTGCACATGGCGCACCAGCACCATGATCACCGCCGCCACCGGCAGCGCCAGCAGCACACCGGTAAAGCCGAACAACTCACCGCCGGCCAGAATCGCAAAGATCACGGCAACCGGGTGCAGGCCGATGCGGTCGCCGACCAGCAACGGTGTCAGCACCATCCCTTCCAGCGCCTGGCCGACCATGAACACCGCGACAATCCCGATCATCGGGTACAGGTCGCCACCGAACTGGAACAACCCGGCAATCAGCGCCGCGCCAATTCCGATCACAAATCCCATGTACGGCACGATCGCCGCCAGCCCCGCGATGAGGCCGATCAACAGCCCCAGCTCAAGGCCGACGATCATCAGGCCGGCAGCATAGATCACCCCAAGCGCAACCATCACCAGCAACTGCCCGCGCACAAACGCGCCGAGGACTTCATGGCACTCACCGGCGAGCGAAACCACGCGCGCTTCGCGATCACGCGGCAACAGGCTGCGGATCTTGCCCATCATCACGTCCCAGTCGCGCAGCAGATAAAAACTCACTACCGGGATCAGCACCAGGTTCGCCAGCCAGCCGATCAGCGCCAGGCTCGACGCCGTCGCCTGACTCAGCACCACACCGACGATGTCAGTGGTCTGCCCCATGTGCTCGCTGATTGCCGCTTTGACCTTGTCGAACTTCCAGAAGCCGTCCGACAAGCCCAGCTTCGCCTGCGCCCACGGCACAGCGCTGTGCTGCAACCAGTCGAGCATTTGCGGCGCCAGCTCATAGAGGCGCAGCAACTGCTTGGCGAGCATCGGCACCAGCACCAGCATCAACGCCGTGACGATCAAGGTGAACAAGGCGAAGACCGAAATCACGCCCCAGGTCCGGGACAGACCGAGTCGCTCCAGGCGATCGACCAGCGGGTCGAACAGGTACGCGAGCAGCAACGCCACCAGAAACGGCGTGAGGATCGGGTGCAGCAACCATACAAACGCGCAAAGCAGGACTACCCCACCGAGCCAGAACCAACGCCGCGTATCGGCCATTTACCACTCCTGATGCTTCTATATAAGGAAAGACTTACCAGCGAAACCGCAAGGACGGCGCCGCCGCTGTCGGGGTTGGTGGCGTCACCGCGGGCGCACCCTCAACCGCAGGCTGCGCAGGTGCCACCGGAGCCGGCGCTTCGACAGGCAGCTCCTGCAACTTCGCCAGCGACAACTGCGCACGCATCTGCTCGGCACTGCCATTGACCCGATACACGATACGATCGCCATCGACACTTTGCAGACGCACGCCAAACGGTTCGAGTAACCGCAACAGCGCCGCGTAGCGTTCAAGATTCATCCCTTGCACCTCCAGCGTCTGCTGGCCCGATGCGCCGGGTCTGGCAACGAAGCGCGGCGCCAGCCGTTCGGCGACCGCCAGCATCACCGCATCGGCAACGGCGGCCTGATCGGCGCCCTGCACGCTGCCCGCCTCTTTCTGCTCGCCCAGCCACAACTGCCATTTGGCTTGCCACTGGCCGCCGTCCTCACGTGCATGCACCGCCAGCAAGGCGTCGGCGTTATAGCGCTCCGATGCGCTGCGCAAAGGCGCCGGATCCGCGCCGTCCAGTACAGGCGCCGTCGCCACCAGCTGTTCGCTCAGATCCGCCAGCGGCAAGCGCAACGGCAAACCGCGATGTTGAGCGGCCGTGCGCAACGGCGCGGCGGCTGCCTGACCGTCACCGACCAGGCTCGAACTGTCTGCCGAGTCATTCAGCCACCAGCTCAGAATCGACGGGCGACTGGCGCCCCACAGCGACAGCCCTGCCCGGCGCAGTGCCTGCTCGGTACTCGCCGGATCGAAATCGACCTTCAGCACCTCCGGCGGTCCGGCGTCAAAACCGTATTGACTGATGATCTGCTGCGGATCCTTGCGAATCGCCGCCAGACCCGGGTTCTGCGCAGCCTTCGGATCGCCGGTCAGACGCAACACCAGCGTATCGAGCGCCGCCTGCGTGGCGCGGTCGCGCTCTTGCGGCGCCTGGCCGTTGACCGGCTGACGCACTTGATAAAGGCCTTTGAGGTTTTCGGCGTGACCCGCCAGGCTGACCAGAGACAAGCAGCCTACAAGCAACAATTTACGCAAACGCATGGAGTATTCCCGTCGACAGGAGCGGCTGGAACAGGCCGCGTGAACCGATTGAGCAAGGCTTGTGACCTTCAGCCGTTGCAAAACATTCACACGGCGGCGGTAAGTTTTTGCACAGTGATAACGATAGACGGTTAATTGCCACACCTTATACAGGCAGTCACAGGGCTCAATTGCAAAAAATTTCCGTGGATTATGGCCCAGCCCGTCGGTGCGAGGATGGCCGCTGCCCCTCAAGCCTGATAAAATCGCGCGCCTTCGCAGACCGGCAACAGCCGTGCACCTCGAAACTCGCGTGAGGCCATCGCCCCATCGGTTTCGACGTTCGCGCTGAACTCGGTCGTTACCCCCTGAATCCCCTCCCCTAAAGGCCTGGATCATGAGCAAGCAACCCTCCCTGAGCTACAAGGACGCCGGTGTAGACATCGACGCCGGTGAAGCATTGGTCGAACGCATCAAGAGCGTCGCCAAGCGCACTGCGCGCCCGGAAGTCATGGGCGGCCTGGGCGGTTTCGGCGCCCTCTGCGAGATCCCGGCCGGCTACAAGCAGCCTGTGCTGGTGTCCGGCACCGACGGCGTCGGCACCAAGCTGCGTCTGGCACTGAACCTGAACAAGCACGACAGCATCGGCATCGACCTGGTCGCCATGTGCGTCAACGACCTGGTGGTCTGCGGTGCCGAACCGCTGTTCTTCCTTGATTACTACGCTACCGGCAAGCTGAACGTCGACACCGCCGCTCAGGTGGTCACCGGCATCGGCGCTGGCTGCGAACTGTCGGGTTGCTCGCTGGTTGGCGGTGAAACCGCTGAAATGCCAGGCATGTACGAAGGCGAAGACTACGACCTGGCCGGTTTCTGCGTCGGCGTGGTGGAAAAATCGGAAATCATCGACGGCTCGAAAGTCGCCACCGGTGACGCCCTGATCGCCCTGCCATCGTCCGGTCCGCACTCCAACGGCTACTCGCTGATCCGCAAGATCATCGAAGTGTCCGGCGCCGACATCGAAAACATCCAGCTCGACGGCAAGCCGCTGACCGATCTGCTGATGGCCCCGACCCGCATCTACGTCAAGCCGCTGCTCAAACTGATCAAAGACACCGGCGCAGTCAAGGCCATGGCCCACATCACTGGCGGCGGCCTGCTCGACAACATTCCGCGCGTTCTGCCAAAAGGCGCCCAGGCGGTTGTCGACGTCGCCAGCTGGACTCGCCCGGCGGTCTTCGACTGGCTGCAAGAGAAAGGCAACGTTGACGAAACCGAGATGCACCGCGTGCTGAACTGCGGCGTCGGCATGGTCATCTGCGTGGCGCAGGAACACGTTGAAGTGGCGCTGAGCACCCTGCGTGACGCCGGCGAACAGCCATGGGTCATCGGGCAGATCGCCGCAGCGGCCGAAGGCGCTGCCCAGGTCGATCTGAAGAACCTTAAGGCTCATTAATGTCCGCAACCTGTGATGTCGTGGTGCTGCTGTCCGGCACCGGCAGTAACTTGCAGGCTTTGATCGACAGCACGCGGACCGGCGACAGCCCGGTTCGCATCGCTGCGGTGATTTCCAACCGCGCCGACGCCTACGGCCTGCAACGTGCCCGCGATGCGGGCATCGCCACCCGCTCGCTGGATCACAAGACGTTCGAAGGTCGCGAGGCCTTCGATGCCGCGCTGATCGAACTGATCGACGAATTCCAACCGAAACTGGTGGTGCTGGCCGGCTTCATGCGCATTCTCAGCGCAGATTTCGTCCGCCACTATCAGGGACGCCTGCTCAACATTCACCCGTCGCTGCTGCCCAAATACAAAGGGTTACACACTCACCAACGGGCGCTGGAGGCCGGCGACACGGAACACGGCTGCTCCGTGCACTTCGTTACCGAGGAACTCGACGGCGGACCACTGGTCGTACAGGCAGTATTACCGGTAGAGTTGCACGACACGCCGCAGAGTCTGGCGCAGCGAGTGCATGTTCAGGAACACCTGATCTACCCGATGGCCGTACGCTGGTTTGCCGAAGGCAGGCTGGCACTCGGGGAGCACGGTGCTTTACTCGACGGTCAGTTACTCGCGGCCAGCGGCCACTTGATTCGACACTAGGAGATATTATGCGTCGCGCCCTGCTCTTCGCTTGCGCTCTGCTCGCCCTGCCCTTTGCGCAGGCAGCGGACCTTCAACCGTTCTCCGCCAGCTACACCGCCGACTGGAAACAGCTGCCCATGAGCGGCACTGCCGAACGCAGCCTGACCAAGGAAGCCAACGGCGTCTGGAAACTCAGCTTCAAGGCGTCGATGATGATCGCCAGCCTGACCGAAGAAAGCACCCTGACCCTGGACAAGGACACCTTGCTGCCACAGTCCTACCACTTCGAACGCGGTGGTCTGGGCAAAGCGAAAAAGGCCGACCTGGATTTCGACTGGGCCAACAAACTGGTCACCGGCACCGACCGTGGCGACCCGGTGAAGATCCCGCTGAACCGTGGCATGGTCGACAAGTCCACCTATCAACTGGCGCTGCAACATGACGTGGCGGCCGGCAAGAAGACCATGAGTTATCAGGTGGTCGACGACGGCGAAGTCGATACGTATGACTTCCGCGTGCTGGGTTCGGAAAAAGTCGAAACCAAGGCCGGTCAGATCGAAGCGATCAAGGTCGAGCGCGTGCGCGACCCGACGCAAAGCAAGCGCATCACCGTCCTGTGGTTCGCCAAGGACTGGGATTACCTGCTGGTGCGCCTGCAACAGGTTGAAACCGACGGCAAGGAGTACAACATCATGCTCCTCGACGGTACGGTCAACGGCAAGGCTGTCAAAGGCAGCTGATCCGAAGCAAGAACAAAGAGCCCCGCGAATGCGGGGCTTTTTTTCGCCTGGAAATCCAACTGGAGCCGGACGCAACCTTGTAGGAGTGAGCCTGCTCGCGATAGCGGACCGTCAGACAGCACATCATCAAATGTCAGAAGGCAATCGCGAGCAGGCTCACTCCTACAAAGGGCAGCGCTGCTTAGACCGAAAACCTCGCCACCAGCGCATTCAAATCCACCGCCAGCCGTGACAACTCCTGACTCGCTGCACTGGTCTGATTGGCCCCCGCCGACGTCTGCGTCGCCAGATCACGAATATTCATCAGGTTGCGATCCACTTCCCGCGCCACCGCTGCCTGTTCTTCCGAGGCGCTGGCAATCACCAGGTTGCGCTCGTTGATCAGCGTAAACGCCGAGGCGATTTCCTCCAGCGCAGCTCCGGCCTCCTGGGCCAGGGCCAGTGTCGAACGGGCCCGGGCATTGCTCTGCTGCATCGAGCTGACCGCCGAATCGGTGCCCTGTTGAATGCCGCCAATCATCTGCTCGATTTCCTGCGTGGACTGTTGGGTACGATGGGCCAGCGCGCGCACCTCATCGGCCACCACCGCAAACCCGCGCCCGGCATCACCGGCCCGCGCCGCCTCGATCGCCGCGTTCAGGGCCAACAGGTTGGTCTGCTCGGCAATCGAGCGGATGACATCCAGCACCTTGCTGATGCCATGAACCTTTTGCGCCAGATCCTCCACCCGGGCCGCGTTATGGGTCACGTCCTCGGCAAGGAATTCGATCGACGACACGGTCTGCTGCACTTGCTCGCGGCCATGCTGGGCGATGCGATCAGACTCGCGGGAGGCTTCGGAGGTGGCCACAGCGTTGTTCGCCACCTCCTCGACCGCCGCCGTCATCTGGTTGACCGCAGTAGCCGCCTGTTCGATTTCCTGACTCTGCTGGTGCAGACCGCGCGTGGCGTCTTCGGTGACGCAGCTCAGCTCTTCAGAGGCCGAGGCCAATTGGCTGGACGACTCGGAGATGCGGCGGAGGGTGTCGCGCAGATTGTGCTGCATGCTTTTCAGTGCTTGCAGCAAGCGCGCTGGCTCGTCTTTGCCGGCGATGTGGATATCGCCGGTCAAATCACCGCCCGCGACGACCTCAGCCACGTTGAGTGACTGGGTCAAGGGCACGACGATGCTGCGCGTCAGCAACAATGCCAGGCCGATGGTGACTAACGCCGTCATCGCGATCATCACCCCGACCCAGACCCTTGAATGACTGAACACCAAGCGTGCCGCCTCGGTGGCAAGGTTGGCATTGTGTTTATTCAGGTCAACCAGCTCGCGCAGGGTGACGGCGATTTCGTCGGCCAGCGGGCTCATCTGATCATTGAGAATCGCTGACGCTTCGGCGACCCGATTCTGCGCCGAGAGCTGTACTACCTGGGCCTGAAGCTCAAGGTACTTGTGCTCGGCGACCTTGAAGCGGTCAAACAGCACGCGCTCCTCAGGCAGTGCGATCAACCCGTCATAGTGCTGCTGCGCCTCACTCAAGCCATTGCGCAGCTCATTGAGCTTGGCGACGTTTTGCTCCAATGCCTTGGGATCACGGTTGAGCAGCAGGCGCATGGTCAAGGCGCGCAGACGCAACATGTCCTGACTCATCTCTCCGACCGCCATGACGCTGGGCAGCCAGTTATTGTCGACCTCGTCGGACTGCGCACGCATGTTCGACATTTGCAGCAGCGCAAATGCCCCGAGGGCAAACACCATCAATGCCAACAGGCCAAAACCCAGGCCGGCGCGCGGGGCGATATTGAGACTACGGATATTCATCGTTGTGGCTCCTTCCAAAGACGCTGCATCAGCCTGCAGCGGGTTGCTTTAGAAGGTATCGGCACTGCCCTGAAATTGCGTAAGACGAAAAGGCGATAGGGAGACGAACGGCTAGTTCGAACCGGAGAACTCGATGTTCAGCGCTGATCAGCGGTTTTGCCTGTATTGCGAGGCAATATCGCCAGGAAGTTGTCCCTTGCAACTTTCCGCGCCACCGCTTCCGGCAGCGCATCGAGAAACGGTCGGTAGCTGTGCATTTCCTGACCGAGCTTGTTGAACCGTCCCACCACGTCAGAGCCGAGCATAAAGCGATCCGGATACTTTTCCACCAGCGCCAGCCATTCCGCGCGAGGCTTGCCCTGCTCGTCCAGCAGATACGGCGTGAGCATGCTCCACGACAGGTCGATAAACAGATTCGGATAGGCTTCCAGCAAGCGTGTCAGGGTCGGCAGCAGAAACGGCAACTGTGTCTGGTGCCGATGGATTTCCGCGCTGGTGCCCGCGTGCGCCCAAATGAACCGGGTGTGCGGATGGTTGCGCAGGGGCTCCTCTACTTCCTTCAGGTACAGCGGATTTTTCTCACGCTTGGAAGTGATATTGGAATGCAGCATGACCGGCAGATCGTTCTCGGCGGCCAGGTGATAAATCCTGGTCATCGCTTCATTGTTGGCCCGCGGTGTGTCACCTGAGGTCAGCGCCGTCAGGTCGTCATGCCGGGTGAACACTTCGCCAATGCCCTGCCACAGCCCCGGGTAGAGGTCGAGCATGCGCTGAATGTGCGCGGCGGAATTCTTGTCGTTGGGATTGAAACCGGAAAGAAACGGATGAAAGTACTGGCGCTGCTCAGGCGGGAGTTTTTGCACCGCATCGGCCACGATGACATCAGTGGCGCTGTACCAATAGGCATCGGCGTCATCACCCGCGTAGTAGCGAGGGCGCTTGGGCTCGTCTTCGTGCCATTTCTTCGCCACGGGGATGCCGGAAATCATCACGTGCTCGATGGAGTTTTCTTGCATGGCCGTCAGCAATTTCTGCATGCCAGCGGTTTCCTGGAAAAAATCCACGTAATGCAGATGCGCATCGCTGTAGGTGTATTCACGGGCGCTGGCACTGGCGGCAAACACCAGCAGGCAGGCGAGACTCAAACGAGACAAGGACACAAGTAATCTCCGGCAGATGGGCATAGCCTAGACCGTGCCCGGACAACAAGGGTTCATCCCGCAGGGAAAGCGGAACGCGTACCGGTGGGAATGTTCTATAACTGCAGGACCCTGTTCCCTCGAACGACTCTTCCTACTGCCTGTGAGGTTCCCATGACTGTTACCGTCAATACCGTCTCTGCCGAAGGTTTTCGTCACACCGTGCAGATCGATGACCACGAATTATTTGCCGACGTGCCGAAAACGGCCGGCGGCGAAGGTACCGCGCCCGAGCCACACGATTACTTCGATGCTGCGCTCGGCGCCTGTAAAGCGCTGACCCTGAAGATGTATGCGAAGAAAAAAGACATCCCGCTGACCGGCGTCGGTGTCGAAGTAAAACGTGACAACAGCGAAGAACAGAAAGGCAAATACGCGCTGCACGTCACCCTTACCCTCAAAGGCGTTCTGACCGACGCCCAGCGCGAAGAGCTGCTGCGCGTCGCCGATCGCTGCCCGATTCACAAGCTGATGACCACCAGCGAAGTGACCATCGAAACCCATGCGCCTCAAGGCTTTGACAGCCAGTAATCCTCCTGCTGCCAGCGGCGGGTTATGCTTCTGGCATCACCCGCTCAGCCTGGAATACCCCATGGACACGCAACCCCTGATCATCCGCCCGCGCGCCGAAGACGTCGAAGGCCAGCCGATTCTGCGCCCGCTGCCGTCAGCCAAATGCCGCAGCGTTGGCCCATTCGTGTTTTTCGACCACATGCTCGAAACGGTTTATCCGACGGGCAAAGGCATGGACATCCGACAGCACCCGCACATCGGCCTGTCGACCCTCACTTATTTGTTTCAGGGGCAATTGCAGCACAAGGACAGTCTTGGCTCCGATCAGGTGGTCAGCGCTGGCGATGTCAGCTGGATGACTGCCGGCAGCGCGATTGCCCATGTCGAGCGCACGCCTGTGCCACTGCTTGCCGAAACCTTCACTCTGCACGGCCTGCAAGTCTGGCTGGCCTCGCCCAAAGAACATGAGCAGGGCCCGGGGCATTACAGCCATCACCCGGCGGCAACATTGCCGGTCAGCGATAACCTCGGCGTGCAGATTCGGATGATTGCCGGGTCGGGCTTTTGCCTGGAATCGCCGGTACCAGTGCTTTCTCCTACGCTGTACGCCGAAGTGAAGATGCAAACCGCGACCACACTGCTGATTCCGACTGAACATGCGGAGCGCGCGGTGTATGTGTTGAGTGGTGATGCACAGTTGAATGGCGAAACGATCGAGCCACATGCACTGGTGGTGCTGCCCGCTGGCGAAGAAATGAGTCTGTTTGCCGAAAGCGATGTGCACGCAGTGGTGTTTGGCGGCGCGCCGCTGGACGGGCCGAGGCGGATCAACTGGAATTTCGTTGCCAGTGATCCGGCGGCGATTGATGAGGCACGGCGCAAGTGGGCGGCCGGGGATTGGCCGACGGTGCCGGGGGAAGTTGAGCGGATTGAACTGCCCTGAGATCCCATCGTCTGGAAAATTGTTATCGCGAGCAGGCTCACTCCTACAGGGGAGCGCATTCCACTTGTAGGAGTGAGCCTGCTCGCGAAGAGGCCCTTACAGACACTGCACAAGCCAGCGTCTGAAAGCAAAATCAGTCTTTGAACACCTCGTCCAGCAAATCATGCATCGACTTGAACGCCCGCTTGGCGGTCTTCTCGTCGTACATCATCTTGCCCGGCACGTTGGCGTGCGGGTCGGTAAACGAGTGCACAGCACCGCCGTAGCTCAGCAGTTGCCAGTCCACGCCCGCCGCATTCATTTCATCTTCGAACGCTGGCAGTTGCTCTTTCGGCACCAACGGATCGGACGCGCCATGCAGCACCAGCACCGAACCCTTGATGTTCTGCGCATCCGCAGGATTCGGTGAATCCAGCGTACCGTGGAACGACACCGCCGCTTTGACCGGCGCGCCGGTGCGCGCAAGATCCAGCGCGCAGCAGCCGCCGAAGCAGAAACCGAACACCGCCAGTTTCGAGGTATCCACCGCCGCCTCGCCCTGCGCTTGCAACTGCTCGAAGGCCACTTGCAGACGTTTGCGCAGCAGCGCGCGGTCGTCCTTGAGCGGCATCATCGCGGCAAGCGCCTGATCGGCGTTTTGCGGACGCACAGCCTGACCATAGACGTCAGCGATCAATACCACGTAGCCCTTGGCCGCCACCGCTTTGGCGATCTCTTCGGCGCCGGCGCTGACGCCCATCCAGTTCGGCGCCATCAACAAACCCGGGCGCGCGCCTGCGTGCCCGGTGTCGAACGCCAGCCGACCTTCATAAGGTTGACCATCAATCTGATAGACCACGGAACGTACAGTGACTTGGCTCATTTCTGACTCCTGATTGCTTAAACACCAGAATGAAAAAACCCGCCGAAGCGGGTTTTTCCTACAACGTGATCAAACCGACAGTTCAACCAACAGCTTGTTCAGACGACGCACATACGCCGCCGGGTCTTTCAGGCTGTCGCCCGCCGCGAGGGCGGCCTGATCGAAGAGGATGTGCGACAAATCGCCAAAGCGCTCTTCGCTCTGCTCGCCATCGAGTTTCTCGATCAGCGGGTGGTTCGGGTTGAATTCGAAGATCGGCTTCGAATCCGGCACTTTCTGCCCGCTGGCTTCGAGGATCTGGCGCATTTGCAGGCCCAGGTCCTGTTCACCGATGGCCAGAATGGCCGGCGAATCGGTCAAACGATGGGATACGCGGACTTCAGCCACGGAATCGCCCAGCGCGGTTTTCAGACGCTCGACCAGACCTTCTTTGGACTTGGCAACTTCTTCTGCGGCTTTCTTGTCCTCTTCCGAGTCCAGGTTGCCCAGATCAAGATCACCGCGCGCCACATCGACAAACGTCTTGCCGTCGAACTCGCTGAGGTAGCTCATCAGCCACTCGTCGATGCGGTCGGTCAGCAGCAGCACTTCGATGCCTTTCTTGCGGAAGACTTCCAGGTGCGGGCTGTTCTTGACCTGCGCGTAGGTTTCGCCGGTGAGGTAGTAGATCTTGTCTTGGCCTTCCTTGGCGCGGGCCAGGTAATCAGCCAGACCGACAACCTGTTCGCCGTCGTCACCGTTGGTCGATGCGAAACGCAGCAGACCGGCAATTTTCTCTTTGTTGGCGAAGTCTTCTGCCGGGCCTTCTTTCATGACCTGACCGAAATTCTTCCAGAAGCCCTTGTATTGCTCAGGCTCGTTCTTCGCCAGTTTTTCCAGCATGTCCAACACACGCTTGGTCAACGCGGTCTTCATCGAATCGATGATCGGGTCTTTTTGCAGGATTTCCCGCGACACGTTCAGCGACAGGTCGTTGGAATCAACCACGCCCTTGATGAAGCGCAGGTACAGCGGCAGGAACGACTCAGCCTGATCCATTACAAACACACGCTGCACGTACAGCTTCAGGCCTTTCGGCGCTTCACGCTGGTACAGGTCGAACGGTGCACGGGCCGGTACGTACAGCAGCGAGCTGTACTCAAGCTTGCCTTCGACCTTGTTATGGCTCCAGGACAACGGATTTTCGAAGTCGTGAGCGATGTGCTTGTAGAACTCCTGGTATTCCTCGTCCTTCACTTCGGTGCGCGGACGGGTCCACAGGGCACTGGCGCGGTTGACGGTTTCCCATTCAACGGCTGGAGCCTCTTCGCCTTCGGCCGGAGTGACTTCCTTCGGCAGTTCGATCGGCAAAGCGATGTGGTCGGAGTATTTCTTGATGATGTTGCGCAGACGCCAGCCATCGGCGAATTCGTCTTCACCGGATTTCAGGTGCAGGACGATGCGGGTGCCGCGCTCTGGCTTGTCGATGTTGGCAACTTCGAACTCGCCTTCGCCTTTCGACGACCAGTGCACGCCTTCGCTCGCAGCGGTGCCGGCGCGACGGCTATACACATCAACCTTGTCGGCGACGATGAAGGCCGAGTAGAAGCCAACGCCGAACTGGCCGATCAGGTGCGAATCTTTCTTCTGATCGCCGGAAAGATTTTTCATGAAATCGGCGGTGCCGGATTTGGCGATGGTACCCAGGTGGGTGATCACATCGTCACGGCTCATGCCGATACCGTTGTCTTCGAGGGTGACGGTCTTGGCGTCTTTGTCGAAGCTCACACGGATTTTCAGGTCAGCGCCACCTTCGAGCAACTCAGGCTTGGCCAGGGCTTCGAAGCGCAGCTTGTCGACAGCGTCAGAGGCGTTCGAGATCAATTCGCGAAGGAAAATTTCCTTATTCGAATACAGCGAATGGATCATGAGGTGCAGCAGCTGCTTTACCTCGGTCTGGAAGCCCAGGGTTTCCTTTTGAGTTTCCACACTCATGGTCATCAAACTCCAATCAGATGGCATTGGCCGCGACCCGAATGGTCGGCGGCGGGTTGTCATCTGAGTTGGGGGCGCTGTTCAGGATTTCAAGGGCTCATCGATTTTGAAGTGCGCGCGGGCGGTGGCGATCGGTTCGCCCTCAGTGCTTTGCCAGGCAGTGATCGCGACGTTGGCCACGCGCCGCCCTTGCCTGCACACCTGACACCTGGCCCAAGTGTCGCGAAACTGCCCGGCGCGCAGGTAATCGAGGGAAAAGTCGATGATCTTCGGCACCCCTGGCGTGCCGGTAAAAATCAGCAGATGCAGGGCCGCGGCCAGCTCCATGAACCCGGCAATCACCCCGCCGTGGATCGCCGGCAATAAAGGGTTACCAATGTTGTCTTTGTTCGCCGGCAACTTGAACAGCAGCTCATCGCCTACTCGCGAGCATTCGATGCCGATCAGTCCGGCGTAAGGAATCAATGCCAGCAGCGGTGCGTAATCGCCCTGCGCGTGGGCCTGCTGCAGCTGCGCCTTGAGGTCATGGCTCATTGGTTGGCACCCTTGATCGTGCCAGCGAAGCCTTTGCTGCCCTTCAGACCAATCCCCATGCGCATAAACGTGCCGACGACATGGGCGATCGGCTGCTCGGGATCGTCCTGGTAGGCGAAACCTCGGGCAAAGATCACATCGGTGGTGACGCGGTAGCACTGCGCAAAGCCATACACGGCTTTGTTCGGTTCGGCGGCGTGCATGTAGTCGATGCGCAGGTCGAGGGTCGGGCAGACTTCAAACTCCGGCAGTACGCATAAAGTCGACATACCGCAGGCGGTGTCCATCAATGAAGTGATGGCGCCGCCATGGATAACCCCCGTGTCGGGATTCCCGACGATTTTATGGCTGTAAGGCAACATGACTGTCAGCCCTTCGCTGGAAGCACTGTGCACTCGCAGGCCCAGTACCTGACAGTGACGCAATGCCGATAAAAAGCGCGTCGCACGCTCAAAAACGGGGTTTTCGGCCATCTGATAATTACTCGCGTTTGGGCCTTGTGCCAGTATTGAGAAAAGCGGCAAAAGTTCCGTGATAAAACAAACTTATATATCTGAAACAAATGAGGAACTTAACCTGTAGCGCCGAGTTCTTAAGGCCAGTAGTTATTTTCCATAAGGAGAAACACCCCATGCGTAAGACTTTAGCTATTGCCTTGATGTTGACCGCTTCCCTCGGTCTCGCTGCCTGCGATAAAAAATCCGAGGACAAAGCTCAAGATGCCAACCAACATGCTGAGCAGGCTCAGCAAGACATGAACAAAGCTCAGGATAAAGTGAACGACGCAGCAAAAGAAAACGCCGAAGCTGCCAAAGCTCAGGCTGAATCGAACGCCGCAGCTCAAGATGAAGCCGCCAAAAAGCAATAAGCTTTCTGGTGTGAAAAGAAAACCCGCCAAGTGCGGGTTTTCTTTTGCCTGCGATTTAGCAGCCTTAGAGCAAGACGGTTCGAAAAGTCGGACTAATCATCAGCAACAACGAACAGACGAAGCCGACTAGCCACATCAGGCTGCGCAACTTCGGCAGGTCAGCCAGGTAGAACCACACGTAGAGAATCCGCGCGAGTACAAAGATGATCGCCAACGCATCGATCAACCAGCCCGCCGTTTGTGTGGTGTGCGCCATCAGCACACCGACCGCGAACAACACGAACGCTTCGATGCTGTTTTGATGGGCCGCCAGCGCCCGTGCGCCATAACCGGTGAGTTGCGCCTGTTGCTGACGCGGCAGATGGTTGTTGTAACCGCCCTGCTCTTTCATGGCTTTGCCCACCGGCATGCGCGCGATGTAAATCAACAGGGCGCTGATCAACACGCACCAGAACGGAATACTCATCAAACAATTTCCTTATTCGCTTCGGGCAATGGCGCCTCTGTAGGGGTATAGACCATCACGTCAAGCACGTCGGAATGAAACTCGCGGCGATACAACACCACCACGACCCCTGCACTCATGATCATGAACAGCCACGGGCTGACGAACCAGGCAAGCATGCTCATGCCGAAGTAATAAGAGCGCAAGCCGAAGTTGAACTGGTTGGCGGCCATCGAGATTACCCGCGCCGCCCGCGAAGCGAAGGCCTTGCGTTCCTGCTCGGTCACCTGGCGCTCGCCGATCATCGGCGCCGAACCCACCAGAATCGCCGCGAAGTTGTACTGGCGCATGCACCAACTGAAGGTGAAGAAGGCGTAGACGAACACCAGTGCCAGACACAGCAGCTTGATCTCCGACATGCCTTGGGACGCCTGCTGAATCATCGGAATATCCGCTAGCAGCGACACCGCCCGCTCCGACGCGCCAAGCACGGTGAGAATACCGGCAAGAATAATCAAGGTACTTGAGGCGAAGAACGAGGCGTTGCGCTCCAGGTTGCCGATCACGCTGGCGTCGGCGATGCGGTTGTCACGCAACAACATGCGGCGCATCCAGTCTTCGCGATACAGGTGCAGAACGCTGGCCAGACACGCCGTGTCGCGGGCCTTCCAGGTGGCATAACGGGTGTAACCGCCCCAGCAGATGACAAACCAGACGGCGGCGAGCAAGTGGATCAGATTGGCTTGGATGAACGACATGCAATTCCTTGTGAGATGTAAACGCTATACACCTGTAGGAGTGAGCCTGCTCGCGATAGCGGTTTGTCATTCAATACTGAAGTGACTGAGAAACCGCTATCGCGAGCAGGCTCACTCCTACATATAAGCTAAGCAACCCTTCGACGTTAGCTCAGCAAAAAAGACACTGCCTCACGCGCATAAAAAATGCCCCGTATCGATTGATACGGGGCATTTCTGTTTAACCGTGCCCGACCCGCTTGTGGCGGATCAAACCACGTCAGGCAGTGACTTCGCTGCGCTTGCCCAGCAGGCGATCACACACCACTGCGACCACCAGTGTCATCACGCAAGGCACCAGCCACGCCAGACCCTGCTCACTCAGTGGCAAATGGGTCAGCTGCGACGGCATCCAGTCAGCCAGACCCGCACCTTTGAGCGCATCGATGCTGCCGAACAGGAACGACACCAGCATCACCGGACCAAGAATGCGCCCGTGCTCATGCCAGAAATCTTTGCAGAAGCTCAACGCCACCAGAACGATGCACGGCGGGTAGATCGCCGTCAGCACCGGAATTGAGAAAGCAATCAGCTTGGTCAGGCCCAGGTTGGACACCAGCAGCGAGAACGCCGCCAGAATGATCACCAGCGTCTTGTAGGACAGTGGCAACACGCGGCTGAAGTATTCGGCGCAGGCGCAGGTCAGGCCAACCGCCGTGACCAGACACGCCAGCGAGATCAGCACCGCGAGGAAACCGCTGCCCAGCGAACCGAAGGTGTGCTGCACGTAGGCATGCAAGACCGCCGCACCGTTGGTCGCACCGACCGCCACTTCATGGCTGCCGGAGCCGAGGCGGAACAGGCTGACATACACCAGCGCCAGCCCGACGCCGGCAATCAGCCCGGCGATGATTGCGTAACGAGTGATCAGTGCAGGCGATTCGACGCCACGGGAGCGGATCGCATTGACGATGACGATACCGAACACCAGCGCGCCGAGGGTATCCATGGTCAGATAACCATTGATGAAACCTTGGGAGAACGGTGCTGCGACGTATTCCGGGGTGCCGTGACCGATATCGCCGGCCGGCAAGGCGAACGCGGCGATACCCAGCACTGCCAGGGCGATGATCTTCAGCGGCGCGAGAAAACGACCGACTGTGTCCAGCAAACGCCCAGGGTAGAGCGAGATGAAGAACACCAGCAGGAAGTACACCGAGCTGTAGAGGAACAGTGCCAACGGACTTTCGCCCGTTAGCGGCGCCAGACCCACTTCGAACGACACGGTCGCCGTCCGCGGCGTGGCGAACAGCGGACCGACGGCCAGGTAGCACGCAGCGGCAAGGATGCCGCCGGCAATCTTGCCGATCGGGCTGCTTAGCGCGTCCATTGCTCCGCCGACCTTGGCCAGCGCCACCACGGTGACCACCGGCAAACCCACTGCGGTGATCAGAAAGCCCAGCGCAGCCATCCAGACGTGCGGTCCGGCCTGCAAGCCAACGATCGGCGGGAAAATGATGTTACCGGCCCCAACGAACAGGGCAAACGTCATAAAACCAAGTGCCAGGATGTCCTGACCTTTCAAAACTTTCATTAAGGTAATACCACACTACTGAAATCGGAATTTAGAGAGGGATTGCCCTGTGGGATTAGGGAAATGCTGTCGATCCGTATGGGACTGACCCTTAAAGCGCGTGGCTGCCTTGTGGGCGGCGGACGCAAAAATGGCTGCCAGCCTAACGAATTTGGCTGACGAACGCACTGTTAGAGGGCGAACTATCCGATACGCGACGTTTCCGTGTCGCGTTTACGTATTTAATTTTCATACACAGAACCTGAATTCATCACTTAAAACCTGTGGCGAGGGGATTTATCCCCGATGGTCTGCGCAGCAGTCCCAAGAATCCGAGCTGAAGCTGCTTGACTGATCATGGTCGCTAGCATGGGGCCGCTTCGCAGCCCAGCGGGGATAAATCCCCTCGCCACACCAGCCCTCAAAATTCTCATACGCCAGAAACGACAAAGGCCACCCGAAGGTGGCCTTTGTTGCTGGAGCTAAAAGTCAGCCGAAGCTTACTTCTTCACTTCCCAGCCAGTCAGCTCGGCCAGGGCCTTGCCGATGTCTGCCAGCGAACGCACGGTTTTCACGCCTGCGTCTTGCAGCGCAGCGAATTTCTCGTCTGCAGTGCCTTTGCCGCCAGAGATGATTGCGCCAGCATGGCCCATGCGCTTGCCCGGAGGAGCAGTCACACCAGCAATGTAGGAAACAACCGGCTTGGTCACGTGTGCCTTGATGTAGGCAGCCGCTTCTTCTTCAGCCGAACCGCCGATCTCGCCGATCATGACGATCGCTTCGGTCTTCGGGTCTTCCTGGAACAGCTTCAGGATGTCGATGAAGTTCGAGCCCGGGATCGGGTCACCGCCGATGCCGACGCAAGTCGACTGACCGAAACCGGCGTCAGTGGTCTGCTTCACAGCTTCGTAGGTCAGGGTGCCGGAACGCGAAACGATACCGACCTTGCCTGGCAAGTGAATGTGACCTGGCATGATGCCGATCTTGCATTCGCCTGGGGTGATCACGCCTGGGCAGTTAGGGCCGATCAGGACTACGCCCAGCTCGTCGCACTTAACTTTAGCGTCCAGCATGTCCAGGGTAGGAATGCCTTCGGTGATGCAGACGATCAGCTTGATACCGCCGAATGCCGCTTCCAGGATCGAGTCCTTGCAGAACGGAGCCGGAACGTAGATCACGCTGGCGGTAGCGCCAGTGGCCGCTACTGCGTCTTTGACGGTGTTGAACACTGGCAGGCCCAGGTGCTCGGTGCCGCCCTTGCCCGGAGTTACACCACCAACCATCTTGGTGCCGTATTCGATGGCTTGCTGGGTGTGGAAACTACCTTGCGAACCGGTAATACCCTGGCAGATAACTTTGGTGTCTTTATTGATCAGGACGCTCATTATTTGCCCTCCGCAGCTTTGACAACTTGTTGAGCAGCGTCGGTCAGGCTGGTAGCAGCGATGATGTTCAAACCGCTTTCTGCCAGTACTTTAGCGCCCAGCTCAGCGTTGTTGCCTTCAAGGCGAACAACAACCGGGATTTTCACGCCGACTTCTTTCACAGCGCCGATGATGCCTTCGGCAATCATGTCGCAGCGAACGATGCCGCCGAAGATGTTGACCAGTACTGCAGCGACATTGGTGTCGGACAGAATGATCTTGAACGCTTCGGTAACGCGTTCCTTGGTAGCACCGCCGCCCACGTCGAGGAAGTTGGCTGGCTTGCCGCCATGCAGGTTGACGATGTCCATGGTACCCATGGCCAGACCGGCACCGTTGACCATGCAGCCGATGTTGCCTTCCAGGGCTACGTAGTTCAGTTCGAACTTGGCAGCGTGCGCTTCGCGCGGATCGTCCTGCGACGGATCGTGGAAAGCCTTCAGCTTAGGCTGACGGTACATGGCGTTGGCGTCGATGTTGATCTTGGCGTCGAGGCAGTGCAGATCGCCGTCAGCCTTGATCACCAGCGGGTTCACTTCCAGCAGAGCCAGATCGTGGTCTTTGAACAGCTTGGCCAGACCAACGAAGATCTTGGCGAACTGAGTGACCTGCTTGCCTTCCAGACCCAGCTGGAATGCCAGCTCGCGACCCTGGGATGGCTGAGCGCCAACCAGTGGATCGATAGTGGCCTTGAGAATTTTTTCTGGCGTGTCGTGAGCGATTTTCTCGATGTCCACGCCACCTTCGGTGGAAGCCATGAACACGATGCGACGGCTCGAACGGTCAACGACAGCGCCCAGGTACAGCTCTTTAGCGATATCAGTGCACGATTCAACCAGGATCTTGGTGACTGGCTGGCCATTGGCGTCAGTCTGGTAAGTCACCAGACGCTTGCCCAGCCACTGCTGTGCGAAGGCCTTGGCGTCTTCTTTGCTGCGAACCAGCTTGACGCCGCCCGCTTTACCGCGACCACCGGCGTGAACCTGGGCTTTGACGACCCACTCGTTGCCGCCGATCTTGTCGCAAGCTTCTGCTGCTGCTTCCGGGGTGTCTACTGCGTAACCAGTGGAAACTGGCAGGCCGTATTCAGCGAACAGCTGCTTACCCTGATACTCGTGAAGATTCATGCTTTTTACCGTCTTCGTTAGGTACTGCGCATTCGGCGCTGCGCTCGATTGAGTGCCGCGCCACCTGTGACTGCTGCTTGCGTAGCTTCCCGGTTAACCGGTGCAGCTACGCAAGACTGCGTCCGGCGGACATTCCGCGGTGAGTCTTGCTCGCAAGGCTCACGACGGGCCGTTACCGCCGTGGTTTCTTATTGTCTGTTAACGCTTCTTGCGGTTGGCAATGTGGATGGCGCCGCCATTCACTGCCAGAGCAGCTTCGTGCAAGGCTTCAGACAGGGTCGGATGGGAGAAAACCATCATGCCCAGGTCTTCAGCGCTGGTGCCGAATTCCATACCGATCGCGCCCTGCTGAACCAGTTCTGCAGCGCTCGGGCCAATCACGTGCACGCCCAATACGCGGTCAGTCTTGGCATCGGCGATGACCTTGACGAAACCACCGGTATCGTTGGCAGCCATGGCACGGCCGGAAGCGGCGAACGGGAAGGTGCCGACGTTGACTTCAACGCCTTCGGCCTTCAGCGCCTGCTCGGTTTTACCTACCCACGCGATTTCCGGGTGAGTATAAATAACCGAAGGGATCAAATCATAGTTCATCTGAGCCTTGTGGCCCTTGATGCGCTCGACCACCATGATGCCTTCTTCCGAAGCCTTGTGCGCCAGCATCATGCCGCGAACCACGTCACCGATGGCGAAAACGCCCGGTACGGTGGTCGCGCAGTGATCGTCAACGTGCACGAAACCGCGCTCGTCGAGGGTCACGCCGCTGTCGGCAGCCAGCAGATCAGTGGTCACCGGACGGCGACCAACGGCTACGATCAGCTTGTCGAACGTGATGGTCTGTTCGCCGTTGGCATCGGTGTAGTTCACCACGACTTCGTCGCCGTTGACTTTCGAACCGGTAACGCGGGCGCCCAGTTTGATGTCCAGGCCCTGCTTGGTCAGGGTTTTGAATGCTTCCTTGGAAACAGCGGTGTCCGCTGCCATCAGGAAGGTATCCAGCGCTTCGAGAACGGTCACTTCCGCACCCAGACGCGACCATACCGAACCCAGTTCCAGACCGATCACGCCAGCGCCGATCACGCCCAGACGCTTCGGTACGGACTGGAATTCCAGCGCGCCGGTCGAATCAACGATGACGTTCTGATCGACCGGAGCCGGTGGAATGTCGATCGGACGCGAACCTGGAGCCAGAATCACGTTTTCAGCTTCGATGACTTCAACCGAGCCGTCCGGCTTGGTGACTTCGACTTTCTTGCCGGCCAGCAGCTTGCCGTGGCCCTGGATCGAAGTCACGCCGTTGGCCTTGAACAGGGTGGCAACACCGCCGGTCAGGTTCTTGACGATTCCAGCCTTGCGGCCAACCATCGCAGCGACGTCCATTTTGACTTCGCCGGTCGAGATACCGTGAACATTGAAGCTTTCTTTTGCTTCCTTGTATTTCCAGGAGCTGTCCAGCAGCGCCTTGGAAGGAATGCAGCCGACGTTCAGGCAGGTACCGCCCAAGGCTTGCTTGCCTTCGGCATCGGTGTACTTCTCGATGCAGGCAGTGCTCAGACCCAGCTGTGCGGCCTTGATGGCAGCCACATAGCCACCAGGGCCAGCACCGATCACTACTACGTCAAATTTCTGCGACATTCAAAAAATCCTCTTTAGCAATAAAGCTACGAGCCGCAAGCCACAAGCTGCAAGCCCTTCAGCTCGCCTGGAGCTTGTGGCTTGAAGCCTGAAACTTGCAGCTGTTTTCTTAGATATCCAGCAACAGACGAGCCGGATCTTCCAGCAGGTTCTTGATGGTCACCAGGAAGGTTACAGCTTCTTTGCCATCGATCAGACGGTGATCGTAGGACAGTGCCAGGTACATCATCGGGCGGATCACGACCTGACCGTTGATGGCCATAGGACGCTGGATGATGTTGTGCATGCCCAGAATCGCTGCCTGCGGCGGGTTGACGATGGGTGTCGACATCATCGAACCGAAGGTACCACCGTTGGTGATGGTGAAGGTACCACCGGTCATCTCGTCCATCGACAGTTTGCCGTCACGGGCTTTCTTGCCAAATGTTGCGATGCCGCCTTCGATTTCAGCCAGGCTCATCAGCTCGGCGTTACGCAGAACCGGAACCACCAGGCCGCGGTCGCTGGAAACGGCAACGCCGATGTCCGCGTAGCCGTGGTAAACGATGTCGCCGCCGTCGATCGACGCGTTGACCGCCGGGAAGCGCTTCAGCGCTTCGGTGGCCGCCTTGACGAAGAACGACATGAAGCCAAGGCGTACGCCGTTGTGGGACTTCTCGAACAGGTCCTTATACTTCGAACGCAAGGCCATGACTTCGGTCATGTCGACTTCGTTGAACGTGGTCAGCATGGCCATGTTCGACTGCGCTTCAACCAGACGCTTGGCCACGGTGGCACGAACGCGGGTCATCGGTACGCGCTTCTCGATGCGGTCGCCAGCAGCGAACACTGGAGCGGCAGCCGAAGGAGCAGCAGCCTTGGCAGGCGCGGCAGCCGGAGCGGCTTTCTTGGCAGCAACCGCTGCAACCACGTCTTCCTTGGTCACACGACCGCCTTTGCCGGTGCCGGCAACGGAGGCGATGTTGATGCCGTTTTCTTCAGCCAGCTTGCGCGCAGCCGGAGCTGCGATCGGGTCATCTTCGCCTTCGGCAGCAGCCGGTGCGGCAGCGGCAGTAGCCGCCGGAGCAGCAGCGGCGGCTGGAGCGGCAGCAGCGCTGCCCTCTTCGATCGAGCCCAGGACCTGGTTCGACAGAACGGTAGCGCCCTCTTCGGCAACGATTGCGCCCAGCACGCCGTCCGCTTCGGCCAATACTTCCAGCACGACCTTGTCGGTTTCGATGTCGACGATCAGGTCGTCACGCTTGACGGCCTCACCTGGTTTCTTGTGCCAGGTGGCAACGGTGCCATCGGCAACCGATTCCGGGAATGACGGGGCTTTGATTTCGATAGCCATTATCTGTGGGTCCTTAAAATTCGGTTTCAGTCAGCGCGAAGGCGTTAAACAGTGAAAGCATCTTGCAGCAGTTTTTCCTGCTGCTCGGCGTGCATCGATGCGTAACCACAAGCTGGCGCAGCCGAAGCCTCACGGCCCGCGTACTCAAGTACGAGAGTCTTGTCGAGGTTGGCGATGCTGCGACGCAAGTGATGCTGGCTGCAGTACCAGGCACCCTGGTTCATCGGCTCTTCCTGACACCACACGGCATGCTTGACGTTGGTGTACGGAGCCAGGACTTCTTTCAAGTCATCCTCAGGGAACGGATACAGCTGCTCGATACGCACGATGGCGATATCTTCGCGGCCTTCGGCACGGCGTTTTTCCAGCAGGTCGTAGTAGACCTTGCCGCTGCACAGAACCACGCGCTCGACCTTTTTCGGGTCCAGGGCGTCGATTTCCGGGATCACGGTCTGGAACGAACCTTCGGCCAGATCTTCCAGCGTCGAGATGGCCAGTTTGTGGCGCAGCAGCGACTTCGGCGTCAGCACGACCAGCGGCTTGCGCAGCGGACGAATCACCTGACGACGCAACAAGTGGTAGATCTGTGCCGGGGTGGTCGGCATGCACACCTGAATGTTGTGCTCGGCGCACAGCTGCAGGTAACGCTCAAGACGTGCCGAGCTGTGCTCAGGGCCCTGGCCTTCGTAACCGTGTGGCAGCAGCATGGTCAGACCGCAGAGACGGCCCCACTTGTGCTCGCCGCTGGTGATGAACTGGTCGATCACGACCTGTGCACCGTTGGCGAAGTCGCCGAACTGGGCTTCCCAGATCACCAGCGCGTTTGGCGTGGTGGTCGAGTAACCGTATTCGAACGCCAGGACCGCTTCTTCCGAGAGGAACGAGTCGTACAGGTCGAAACGAGGCTGACCGTCGTACAGGTTCTGCAGCGGAATGTAGGTGCCCGCGTCTTTCTGGTTGTGCAGCACAGCGTGACGGTGCGAGAACGTACCGCGGCCGATGTCCTGACCGGTCATGCGGATCGGGTGACCTTCGAACGCCAGGGTCGCGTACGCCATGGTTTCAGCGTAACCCCAGTTGATCGGCAGGCCGCCGGCTTGCATCTTCTGACGGTCTTCGTAGATCTTCGCGACCTGACGCTGGACCACGAAGCCTTCCGGAATTTCCAGCAGCTTGGCGGACAGCTCTTGCAGGGTCTTGAGATCGAAGCGCGTGTCGTGACGCGCGGTCCAGGCGTGGCCCAGATACGGACGCCAGTCCACGAACAGCTCTTTGTTCGGCTCTTTGACCAGCGATTTCACGACGTGCAGACCGTTGTCCAGCGCGTTGCGGTATTCGTCGACCTTGGCCTGAACACGCTCAGCGTCGAGCACACCGGCCTGGGTCAGGCGATCAGCGTACAGCTCACGGGTGGTGCGCTGTTTGGTGATCTGCTGATACATCAGAGGCTGGGTGCCGCTTGGCTCGTCGGCCTCGTTGTGGCCGCGACGACGGTAGCAGACCAGGTCGATCACCACGTCACGCTTGAACTGCATGCGGTAGTCGATGGCCAACTGGGTCACGAACAACACGGCTTCCGGATCATCGCCATTCACATGGAGGATCGGCGCCTGGATCATCTTGGCAACGTCGGTGGCGTACTCGGTGGAACGCGAGTCCAGCGGGTTGCTGATGGTGAAACCGACCTGGTTGTTGATCACGATGTGCACGGTACCGCCGGTCTTGAAACCGCGGGTCTGCGACATCTGGAAGGTTTCCATGACCACGCCTTGACCGGCGAACGCCGCGTCACCGTGGATGGAGATCGGCAGCACCTTCTCACCGGTCAGGTCGTTGCGACGGTCCTGACGGGCGCGCACCGAACCTTCGACCACCGGGGAAACGATTTCCAGGTGGGACGGGTTGAACGCCATGGCCAGGTGAACTTCACCGCCGGTGGTCATCACGTTGGACGAGAAGCCCTGGTGATATTTCACGTCGCCGGAGCCCAGCTCGACCTTCTTCTTGCCTTCGAACTCGTCGAACAGCTCGCGCGGGTTCTTGCCGAAGGTGTTGACCAGTACGTTCAGACGACCACGGTGGGCCATGCCGATGACGACTTCCTTGGTGCCGTACGAGCCGGAACGCTGGATCAGTTCGTCGAGCATCGGAATCAGGCTTTCGCCGCCTTCCAGACCGAAACGCTTGGTGCCCGGGTATTTGGTGCCCAGGTATTTTTCCAGGCCTTCACCGGCGGTCACGCGCTCAAGCAGATGGCTCTTGATGTCGGCGGAGTACGTCGGGCGACCACGCACGCTTTCCAGACGCTGCTGGAACCACTGGCGCTGCTCGGAATCGGTGATGTGCGTAAATTCAGCGCCGATGGTGCGGCAATATGTCTGCTGCAACGCTTCGTGAATTTCGCGTAGGCTCGCTTCCTCTTTGCCGATGAACAGGTCGCCGGCACGGAAGGTCGTATCAAGATCGGCATTGGTCAAGCCGTAATGATTGATCGACAGGTCTGCAGGTGCAGGACGCTGCCACAGCCCCAGCGGGTCAAGCTGGGCTGCCTGGTGGCCACGCATACGGTAGGCCTGGATCAATCGCAGCACTTCAACTTGCTTCTTCTCGTGCTCACTGCTCACGCTGCCGGCGGAAACCGGTTGGGCGCGGCGCTGGTTCTTTGCCAGCAGCACGAAATGATCGCGAATTGTCGAGTGCGAAACATCAGTGGCAGAGTTGCCGTCGGCGGGCAACTTCTGAAAGTAGGTGCGCCACTCTTCTGGCACAGCGTTAGGGTCGTGCAGGTAGAGCTCATAAAGCTCTTCCACATAGGCAGCGTTTCCACCTGAAAGGTAGGCGCTGTTCCACATGCGCTGCATCACGCTTTCTTGCATGCTTGGTCACCCTCGGTTAGGGGAACACCATCGGCGTCGACACCGAGCAAACTTGCAGAAGTCCGAATGCAGCGACTAAAACAAGCCACTTAGGATCACACTGATAGTCCGGGTACCAGCCCGGATGCCCCTGCTTGTCTCATTTCTTCAAAATAAGAGCTGCAGCTTATGGCTACGGCTCTGGTTATAGCCATGACGCGGGTTGAAGCCCGCGCCACAGCCTCTACGGTGCAACGATTACAGCAGCTGAATCACACGCCGCTCGAAAGCAGCATGTTACGGATGTGACCGATGGCCTTAGTCGGGTTCAGGCCTTTCGGACATACGTTGACGCAGTTCATGATGCCCCGGCAGCGGAAAACGCTGAACGGGTCATCGAGTGAAGCCAGACGCTCGCTGGTCTTGGTGTCACGGCTGTCAGCCAGGAAACGGTAGGCTTGCAGCAGCGCAGCAGGACCGAGGAACTTGTCAGGGTTCCACCAGAACGATGGGCAGGAAGTCGAGCAGCAGGCGCACAGGATGCACTCGTACAGACCGTCGAGCTTTTCACGTTCTTCCGGCGATTGCAGACGCTCGATGGCCGGAGCCGGCGTGTCGTTCTGCAGGTAAGGCTTCACCTTCTCGTATTGCTTGTAGAAGATGCTCATATCGACAACCAGGTCACGGATAACCGGCAACCCTGGCAGTGGACGAACGATCAGCTTGTTACCTTTTACAACGGCAGACAGCGGCGTGATGCATGCCAGACCGTTTTTGCCGTTGATGTTCATGCCGTCGGAGCCGCAGACGCCTTCACGGCAGGAGCGACGATAGGAGAAACCCTCGTCCTGCTCTTTGATCAGGGCCAGCACGTCCAGCACCATCAGGTCTTTACCACCGGTATCGACCTGGAAATCCTGCATGAACGGCGCAGCGTCCTGATCAGGGTTGTAGCGATAAACACTGACTTGCAACATGGCGGTCACCCTTAATAAGTCCGGACTTTAGGTTCGAAAGTCGGAACAGTCTTCGGCGAGAAGTTCACGGCACGCTTGGTGACGCGCTTGTCACCCGGGAAGTACAGGGTGTGGCACAGCCAGTTTTCGTCATCACGGTCTTCGAAATCTTCACGGGCGTGAGCGCCGCGGGACTCTTTACGGACTTCGGCCGCAATGGCGGTAGCTTCAGCCACCTCCAGCAGGTTTTGCAGTTCCAGCGCTTCGATACGTGCAGTGTTGAACGCCTGCGACTTATCGTTGATCTTCACGTTGGCGATACGCTTGCGCAGATCGGCCAGCTGAGCGATGCCCTTCTGCATGTATTCGCCGGTACGGAATACACCGAAGTAGTTCTGCATGCAGCTTTGCAGCTCGCGACGCAGGGTGGCAACGTCTTCACCGTCGGTACGGTTGTTCAGCGCGTTCAGACGCGACAGTGCAGCTTCGATGTCGGACTCGGTGGCGTCGTCGTATTCGATACCGTCGGTCAGCGCCTTTTCCAGGTGCAGGCCGGCAGCGCGACCGAAGACCACCAGGTCGAGCAGCGAGTTGCCGCCCAGACGGTTGGCACCGTGCACCGATACGCAAGCCACTTCACCTACGGCGAACAGACCTGGAATGATCTGATCCACGCCTTCGGCGTTCTGGGTGATCGCCTGGCCATGAATGTTGGTGGCAACGCCGCCCATCATATAGTGGCAGGTCGGAACAACCGGAACCGGCGCAACCACCGGGTCAACGTGAGCGAAAGTCTTCGACAATTCGCAGATGCCTGGCAGACGGCTGTGCAGCACTTCCTCGCCCAGGTGGTCGAGTTTGAGCATCACGTGGTCGCCATTCGGACCGCAACCGTTGCCGGCGATGATTTCTTTAACCATCGAACGAGCAACCACGTCACGACCGGCCAGGTCTTTCGCGTTCGGAGCATAACGCTCCATGAAACGCTCGCCGTGCTTGTTGATCAGGTAACCACCTTCACCACGGCAACCTTCTGTAACCAGTACACCGGCGCCGGCGATACCGGTCGGGTGGAACTGCCACATTTCAATGTCTTGTACCGGTACGCCAGCACGCAGGGCCATGCCGACGCCGTCACCGGTGTTGATCAGAGCGTTGGTGGTGGACGCGTAGATACGGCCTGCACCGCCAGTTGCCAGAACGGTGGCCTTGGCACGGATGTACGATGTTTCACCGGTTTCGATGCAGATCGCGATCACACCGACAAACTCGCCTTCCTGGTTTTTCACCAGATCGACAGCGTAGTACTCGTTGAGGAACGTGGTACCGGCTTTCAGGTTGCCCTGATAAAGGGTGTGCAGCAGCGCGTGACCGGTACGGTCGGACGCAGCGCAGGTACGTGCAGCCTGACCGCCCTTGCCGTAGTCCTTGGACTGGCCACCGAACGGACGCTGGTAGATGCGGCCTTGTTCGGTACGCGAGAACGGCAGACCCATGTGGTCCAGCTCGAACACGGCGGCCGGGCCTTCCTGACACATGTATTCGATAGCGTCCTGGTCACCGATATAGTCGGAACCCTTGACGGTATCGTACATGTGCCAGCGCCAGTCATCGTTCGGGTCGGCGGAAGCGATTGCGCAAGTGATGCCACCCTGTGCGGACACAGTGTGCGAACGGGTAGGGAAAACCTTGGTGATCACCGCAGTCTTGTGGCCGCCCTGCGCCAGCTGCAGCGCCGCGCGCATGCCGGCACCGCCACCACCAATAATGATGGCGTCGAAAGAAATCGTTGGAATGTTAGCCATGAATCAGATACCCCAGAGAATCTGCACACCCCAGACGAAGTAAGCGAACATCGCAACGCCGCATACTGCCTGGAAAAGGAAACGTACTGCAGTCGCGGACTTGCCCAGCGCCATTGGCGTCAGGTAGTCGGTCGCGATGGTCCACATGCCGACCCAGGCGTGAGCGCCCAGGGCAACAAGGGCCAGCAGACTGAAGATACGCATCCCGTTGTGAGCGAACAGAGCATGCCACTGGTCGTAGCCGATGCCCGGATTCGCTGCGAGGTATCCGATCAGGAAGATGAAATAAGCCGCGAGAACAACCGCAGACACACGTTGCGCCATCCAGTCATAGAGGCCCGAACGCGAAAGGTTCGTAACGCTGGTTACCATATCCAAACTCCTGCCAGAACGATCAACACCACGGAAACGGCGATGATAATTTTCGAGCCCAGGCGGCCGCCTTCCAGCGTCTCACCGATGCCCATATCCATGATCAAGTGGCGCACACCGGCTACCAGGTGATACAGAAGAGCGGACAGGAGGCCCCATGCTACGAACTTGGCCAGAGGACTGGTCAAGCCTGCCTTCACGTCGGCAAAACCTTCCTCGGAACCCAGCGATTTGCCCAATGCGTAAAGCATGAAGCCAATGCCAAGGAAGAGGATGATGCCGGAAACACGGTGAAGAAACGACGTAACGCCGGTGATGGGGAGTTTGATGGTCCTTAGGTCTAGGTTTACAGGTCGTTGGCTTTTCACGGCTTTTTTTTCACACTGAAGAGCCCCTAACAATCAGGGCAAAGTTGTTGGGGAGTGCACTGGTCAGGTAACCACCACCCAGGGATGCGACCCCCAATGAAAGCAAGCCCAAAAGCCCTTGGCGGTCGGTGGCCGAGTATAGACAGTTAGGCTACTAATGACAACGCGTTCACCTACCCCCAATAGCGGATTGCACAAGTTGCATAAAAGGCGTAAATGGCAGGCAATTTCGAGGAAAAAGTCGGCTTAAAGCCTTCTGGAGCAAGACTTTAGGCAAATTGACATTCGAATTTATCTCACTATAGTGGTGCGGGCCCTGCGTGGGGGGTCTGTCTGATGGTTCAAGCATAAATAGGAGGCCACATGGCTGACAAAAAAGCGCAGTTGATCATCGAGGGCGCAGCCCCCGTCGAGCTGCCCATTTTAACCGGCACCGTTGGTCCCGATGTAATCGATGTTCGGGGCCTGACGGCCACGGGCCGCTTCACTTTCGACCCGGGTTTCATGTCGACCGCCTCGTGCGAATCGAAGATCACCTATATCGACGGCGACAACGGCATTCTGTTGCACCGCGGCTACCCGATCGAACAGCTGGCTGAAAAGTCGGACTACCTGGAAACCTGCTATCTGCTGCTCAACGGCGAATTGCCGACCGCAGAACAGAAGGCCCAGTTCGTCAGCACCGTGAAAAACCACACCATGGTTCACGAGCAGCTGAAAACCTTCTTCAACGGTTTCCGTCGCGACGCCCACCCGATGGCCGTCATGTGCGGTGTAGTCGGCGCCCTCTCGGCCTTCTACCACGACTCCCTGGACATCAATAACCCGCAGCATCGCGAAATTTCCGCGATCCGCCTGGTTGCGAAGATGCCGACCCTGGCAGCGATGGTTTACAAGTACTCCATGGGCCAACCCATGATGTACCCGCGCAACGACCTGACGTACGCGGAAAACTTCCTGCACATGATGTTCAACACCCCGTGCGAGATCAAACCGATCAGCCCGGTGCTCGCCAAGGCCATGGACCGGATCTTCATCCTCCACGCCGACCACGAGCAGAACGCTTCGACCTCCACCGTGCGTCTGGCCGGCTCTTCGGGTGCCAACCCGTTTGCCTGTATCGCCGCCGGTATCGCCGCACTGTGGGGCCCTGCCCACGGCGGTGCGAACGAAGCCGTGTTGACCATGCTGGATGAGATTGGCGATGTGTCGAACATTGACAAGTTCATCGCCAAGGCCAAGGACAAGAACGATCCGTTCAAGTTGATGGGCTTCGGTCACCGCGTCTACAAGAACCGCGACCCGCGCGCGACTGTGATGAAGCAGACTTGCGACGAAGTGCTGAAGGAACTGGGCATCAACAACGATCCGCAGCTCGAACTGGCCATGCGCCTGGAAGAGATCGCGCTGACCGACCCGTACTTCATCGAACGCTCGCTGTACCCGAACGTCGACTTCTACTCGGGGATCATCCTCAAGGCGATCGGCATTCCGACGAGCATGTTCACCGTGATTTTCGCCCTGGCACGTACTGTGGGCTGGATTTCGCACTGGAAGGAAATGTTGTCGAGCCCGTACAAGATTGGCCGTCCGCGCCAGCTCTATACTGGCTACGAGTCGCGTGACATTACTTCGCTGGAAGATCGCAAATAAGGTTTTTTCTTTTTTGTGATGGTTTAGTGGGTGTGTCAGGAACGGCCTCTTATAATAGAGGCCGTTTTTGTTTGTTGGATTGGGGGTATATCCGTTGCTGCGGTAACGGCTTCTTATGGTTTCGCTCTTACAGCGAGTCACCTTTTCCAAACGCCGAAAAGGTAACCCAAAAGGCTTTGCCCCGGCGTACGGCCCGCTCGCTGGGGCTCGGGGTTCCTTCGTTACGGGACCGATCCGGGCGCAGCGTCTCCGGTTGGCTTCGCTGCACCTCCTCCCGCTGTGTACGACTGCGTCGTACGGTCGCTGCGCTCCCACGCCCGGGTCGGTCCCGTAACGAAGCCTGCCGATGGGGCTAAAGGTCAAAAGCCAGAGCAGAAGCAGAAGCAGAAGCCAGATCAAAAGATCGCAGCCTTCGGCAGCTCCTACAGTTGGATCGCGGATACTTGATAGAAATTGGTCAGCCACCAGGCCGTCATCGCGAGCAGGCTCACTCCTACATTTGGAATGCATACACCAGTGAGAAACAGGTCGGCTGTCAGGCCGCCTTCGCGAGCAGGCTCGCTCCCACAGAAAAGCAAAGCAGCGCAACTGCCCGCGGCAAAGCCGCCCCACTCAACAATGAGCGTTAGCTCGAGTGCTTTTGATCCACGGGCGACTTCGGAAGGCTGAGTGGAGGGATTGATTCGGGCGTGGGAGCGCAGCGACCGTCTGGCGCAGCCAGACACAGCGGAAGGAGGTGCAGCGAAGCAAACCGGAGCCGCTGCGCCCGGATTGATCCCGCAGCGAAGGAACCCGAGCCTGCGAGGGCCGAACGCAGGAGCAAGCCTTTTTGGTTACTTTTTCGGCGTCTGGAAAAAGTGACCCGCCGTAAGGGCGGAACCGTAATCAGCAACGCCCGCAGCAACGGATATACCCACCAAACCAACCAATAACCTCCCACAAAAAAAACGCCCCGATCTCTCAACCAGGGCGTTTTCTTGAAACTTGTAGCTTGTAGCTTGTAGCTTGCAGCTTGTAGCTTGTAGCTGACCCCTTAGTGCGAAACCGCCCCACTCGCCCCCAACCCGGTCTGCGAACGCACAAACTGCGGGAAGAACAGCGCCCGCTCATTGTCCGCAGCCGCCGACTTGTCAGTGATCGAGAAGAACCAGATCCCCACAAATGCAATGATCATGGAAAACAGCGCTGGATATTCGTAAGGGAAAATCGCCTTCTCGTGGTGCAGAATCTGCACCCAAATGGTCGGGCCAAGCACCATCAACCCCACCGCACTGACCAGCCCCAACCAGCCGCCGATCATCGCGCCACGGGTGGTCAGCTTCTTCCAGTACATCGAAAGCAACAGCACCGGGAAGTTACAGCTCGCCGCAATCGAGAACGCCAGGCCCACCATGAACGCGATGTTCTGGCTTTCGAACAGAATGCCCAGACCAATCGCCAACACCGCGAGGGCAATGGTGGTGATCTTCGAAACGCGGATCTCGTCCTTCTCGTTGGCCTTGCCCTTCTTGATCACACTGGCATACAGGTCATGCGACACCGCCGAAGCGCCGGCCAGAGTCAGACCCGCAACCACCGCGAGAATGGTCGCGAATGCCACTGCCGAGATGAAACCAAGGAAGATACTGCCACCGACCGCGTTGGCCAGGTGCACCGCCGCCATGTTGTTGCCGCCGAGCAAGGCGCCCGCTGCATCTTTGAACGCCGGATTGGTGCTGACCAGCAGGATCGCGCCGAAGCCGATGATGAAGGTCAGAATGTAGAAGTAGCCGATGAAGCCAGTCGCGTACAGCACGCTTTTACGCGCTTCTTTGGCGTCACTCACGGTGAAGAAGCGCATCAGAATGTGCGGCAGGCCCGCCGTACCGAACATCAACGCCAGACCCAGCGAGAACGCGGAAATCGGATCTTTCACCAGACCGCCCGGGCTCATGATCGCTTCGCCCTTGGCGTGAACCTTGATCGCTTCGGAGAACAGCGTGTTGAAGTCGAAGCCGACGTGCTTCATCACCATCAGCGCCATGAACGAGGCGCCGGACAGCAACAGCACAGCCTTGATGATTTGCACCCAAGTGGTCGCCAGCATGCCGCCGAACAGCACGTACAGGCACATCAGCACGCCGACCAGAATCACCGCAACGTGGTAATCGAGGCCGAACAGCAGCTGGATCAGCTTGCCGGCGCCGACCATCTGCGCGATCAGGTAGAACGCCACCACCACCAGCGAACCGCAGGCGGACAGGGTGCGAATCTGGGTTTGCCCGAGGCGGTAGGACGCCACGTCGGCAAAGGTGTATTTACCCAGGTTACGCAGACGCTCGGCAATCAGGAACAGAATGATCGGCCAGCCCACCAGGAAGCCGATCGAGTAGATCAGGCCATCGTAGCCAGAAGTGAACACCAGCGCGGAAATCCCCAGGAAGGACGCCGCCGACATGTAGTCACCGGCAATCGCCAGACCGTTCTGGAAACCGGTGATCTTGCCGCCTGCCGCATAGTAATCGGCGGCCGAGTTGTTCTTCTTCGAAGCCCAGTAGGTGATGTACAAGGTCGCGCCAACGAAGGCCACGAACATCAGGATCGCCGCAACGTTCAGCGGCTGCTTGGCCACCGCACCGGTCAGGGCATCAGCCGCCCAGGCGCCGGGTGCAAACGCTGCAATGCTCAAAAGAGCCAGTAGACGCCGGATCATTGCTGAGCCTCCTTGAGAATCGCATTGTTCAGGTCGTCGAACTCGCCATTGGCGCGGCGGACATAAATGCCGGTCAGGATGAAGGCCGAAACAATCAGGCCGACACCGATCGGGATGCCCCAGGTAATCGAAGATTCAGGACTGAGTTTCGCCCCCAGTACATGCGGGCCGTATGCGATCAGAAGAATGAATCCAGAGTAGAGCCCGAGCATGATCGCCGAGAGTATCCAGGCGAACTTTTCCCTTTTTCGCACCAGCTCCTTGAATCGGGGACTGTTTTGAATCGAGAGGTAAATGCTGTCGTTCATTGTTTTTATCCTCGCAGCACAGATTATTGTTGGAACGTAGCTAATGTATGCGGCTGCGAGAGAGGTTCCAGACGACCTTAGTAGTAGAAGGCCATGACCCTTCTGCCATTTTCCGGTACACACAAAACAACTGTAGGAGTGAGCCTGCTCGCGATGGCGTCGTATCAGTCGACATTTCTATCAACCGACGGGACGCTATCGATAGCGTCCCGTCGGTTGATAGAAATGTCGACTGATACGACGCCATCGCGAGCAGGCTCACTCCTACAGGGGTGTGACGGTATTGAAATTATTTAGTCCAGTCAGCTACGCGATCAGGGTGCTTTGCCACCCAGTCCTTGGCCGCTGCATCAGGCTTGGCACCGTCCTGAATCGCCAGCATGACCTCGCCGATTTCGTCTTTCGAGGCCCACTGGAAGTTTTTCAGGAACTTCGCCACTTCCGGCGCCTTGGCTTCCAGGCCTTTGCTGCCGATGCTGTTCACGGTTTCAGCAGCGCCATACACGCCTTTCGGGTCGTCAAGGAAGCGCAGTTTCCACTTGGCGAACATCCAGTGCGGCACCCAACCGGTGACGGCGATGGATTCGTTTTTCTTCTCGGCACGGGTCAGCTCGGCAATCATGCCGGCACCGGAACTGGCCTTGAGGCTGTACTTGTCGAGGCCGTAATCCTTAATCGCCTGATCAGTCTTGAGCATCACGCCTGAACCGGCGTCGATACCGACGATGCGGTTTTTGAAGGTGTCGTCAGTTTTAAGGTCTTCGATCGACTTGGCTTTGACGTACTCCGGCACGATCAGGCCGATTTTCGCATCCTTGAAGTTCGGGCCGTAATCGACGACCTGATCCTTGTTCTTGGTCCAGTAATCGCCATGGGTGATCGGGAGCCAGGCCGAGAGCATGGCGTCGAGTTTGCCGGTGGCAACGCCCTGCCACATGATCCCGGTGGCGACGGCTTGCAGCTTCACGTCATAACCGAGTTTCTGCTTGATCACTTCGGCCGCCACGTGGGTGGTCGCGACGCTGTCGGACCAGCCGTCAACGTAACCGATGTTCAGGGTCTGTTTTTCAGCGTTGGCGAAAGTGGAACTCATCGCAAGCGCCAGAACGGCACCTGCGCCTAACAGTCGTCGCATCTTCATCGTTACTTCCCCGAAATGCTGCGCCCGACGGATGCCGGACATCGTCAACGTATTGTTATGGTGCACAGCGCCCTCACCACCGCCGAGTGCAAACCCGTTCGAGCCACGGCGCGATTTATCCAAGGGTACTGACGCTTCGATCATCAACCTGACGCCGCTGGCGACCTGCTCTGTCAGCGACCTCAAGGCAACGAGAAACGACATCAGAACGCCATTAACCGCCCTTGAATATTTGACGCCAGACAATCCGCCCGAACTTTGCATGGGCAAGGCCTGCGAGCCACCTGCCCGTCCGTAAATGCAGGTAACATGCGCCGCTTTGCAGCCACTCGGCCCGACCATGTCCGCGACGTCCCGCTTCCCCCTTTTTGCTTATCTGTTCGCCTGCCTGCTCGGGCTGTTCGCCATCGGCGGTTTCTGGTACGGCCTCGGCCAACCGGTGGTGCTGCCGGACGCCGCGACACCGACGCACAAGCTGCAATGCGCCTCGTACACGCCCTTCGATAAAGACCAATCGCCGTTCGACGTCCCGTTCAAATTGCGTCCGGAGCGCATGGACGCTGACCTCGCGCTGCTGGCGACACGCTTTGAATGCATCCGCACCTACTCGATGACCGGGCTGGAGGCGATACCGGACCTGGCGCGTAAACATGGCCTGAAAGTAATGATCGGCGCCTGGGTCAACAGCAACCCGGTGGAGACTGAAAAAGAAGTCGATTTGCTGATCGCTTCGGCCAATGCCAATGCGGATGTGGTCAGCGCCGTGATCGTTGGCAACGAGGCCTTGCTGCGCAAGGAAGTCAGCGCCGCGCAACTGGTCCGACTGATCGACAAAGTCAAAAGCCAGGTCAAGCAGCCAGTGACTTACGCCGATGTCTGGGAATTCTGGCTCAAACACCCGGAAGTCGCGCCGGCCGTGGATTTCCTGACTATCCACCTGCTCCCCTATTGGGAAGATGCCCCGTCGAATATCGACGTCGCGCTGCAACACGTGGCGGACGTACGCCAGGTGTTCGGCCACAAGTTCGCGCCCAAAGACGTGATGATCGGCGAAACCGGCTGGCCGAGCGAAGGCCGCCAGCGCGAGACTGCGGTGCCGAGCCGGGTCAACGAAGCGAAATTCATTCGCGGCTTTGTTGCCATGGCCGAAAGAGAAGGCTGGCGTTACAACCTGATCGAAGCCTTCGATCAGCCCTGGAAGCGTGGCAGCGAAGGCGCGGTCGGCGGCTATTGGGGTCTGTTCGATGCCGATCGGCAGGACAAGGGCGTACTCGCCGGGCCGGTGAGCAATGTGCCGTACTGGCAACAGTGGCTGGCGGTCGGTGGTTTGATATTCCTTGGCACGCTGTTCCTTGGCGGTTGTGTCCGCACAACGCGCGCGGCGTTGCTGCTGCCGCTGCTGGGCGCCCTCGCCGCCTGCTCGCTGGGCGCCTGGGGGGATCTGGCGCGGCTGACCACGCGATTTGCCAGTGAATGGCTGTGGGTCGGCTTGCTGACCGCGTTGAATTTGTTGGTGCTCGCGCACGCCGCGCTGACGTTGAGTGCACGCAGCGGTTGGCGCTCACGCGCATTCGATTTCCTTGAGCGTCGCGCCGGCTGGCTGGTCGCGACGGCAGGCTTTGCGGCGGCGGTGATGATGCTGGAAATGGTCTTCGACCCGCGTTATCGCAGTTTCGCCAGCATGGCGTTCGTGCTGCCGGCGCTGGTTTATCTGTGCCGGCCGGTGAACGTGCCGCGGCGGGAGATCGCCTTGCTGACCTTTATGATCGGTGCAGGGATTGCACCGCAGTTGTATCAGGAAGGCTTGTTGAATCAGCAGGCGTGGGGTTGGGCGCTGGTCAGCGGGTTGATGGTGGCGGCGTTGTGGCGTTGCCTGCGGGTGCGCAGAACTTAAAGCTTCATGGGCTTCACTGGCCCTATCGCGAGCAGGCTCACTCCTACATTTTGGAATGCGTTCCCCTTGTAGGAGTGAGCCTGCTCGCGAAGACTGACTGTCAGGCGCCGCGAGAGGATCTGACCAAGCGCAACCCGGCAATCACCACCGCAAACACCGCCAACGTCGTGTTGTACAACGCCAGCGCCGGCAACCCGAACACCAGCGCCAGCACCGCCAGCCACCACCCTGCCCGTCCGGGCACAACGAAACCCGACACCGCTGTCCCCAGCGCCGCCCAGCCCAGCAGCTTGAAATGGATCATCAGCCCCAGGTTCGAACGCACCACGCATTCCCAACGGCTGGCCTCATCCACGCAGATGCCCACCCACTGTCCGTCTTCCATAAAGCCATATCGCGCGCCATAGCTGGCGGCCAGCCACAACGGCAACAGAACGAGCAGCACAATCACGGGCAAACGGCGGGACATGAAGCACTCCAATCTACGGAAATCGGCGGCCAGCTTAATCTGCCGTGGTCCATACGCAAGCGCTAACAACACTTAACTGTTCATCCAGGCCGTGCAAAGTGTATCGTCCAGCTACTATTACTCCGAATTCCGCCTGTTTGGTGCCGAGGCATGGCACTTTGGTGCAAACCCGGTGGTCATAGCCTGCGAACTTCATCCGGCACCTTCCTCTAAGGGATCTAGTCATGCTCCGTTCCTTGCGCTTCGCCGCGCTGTTCAGCGGCCTTATTTCGAGTGCGTCCGCACTGGCGGTGGATATCGACGCCGCCAGTTATGGCTACCCGCTGACCAACCCGTTCGAGGCGACCATCGCCACGACCCCGCCGGACCTGCGTCCGGAATTGCCGCTGGACGACGACATCAACCAGTCCGATCGCAGCCTTACGCTGCGCCCGGAGCGCGAGTTCCAGTTGCCGGACAATTTCTGGGCGGTAAAAAAGCTCACTTATCGCATCGCCACCCAGGACAAGCCGGCACCGCTGATCTTCCTGATTGCCGGTACCGGCGCGCGCTATGACAGCACCCTCAACGAATACCTGAAAAAACTCTATTACAAGGCCGGCTACCACGTCGTGCAGCTGTCGTCGCCCACCAGCTTCGACTTCATCAGCGCCGCCTCGCGTTTCGCCACCCCGGGCGTCACCAAGGAAGACGCCGAGGACATGTACCGGGTGATGCAAGCGGTGCGGGCGCAGAACCCGAAACTGCCGGTCACCGAGTATTACCTGACCGGCTACAGCCTCGGCGCGCTGGATGCCGCGTTCGTCGCGCACCTGGACGAGACGCGCCGCAGCTTCAACTTCAAGAAAGTCCTGCTGCTCAACCCGCCAGTCAACCTTTACACCTCGGTGACCAACCTCGACAAACTGGTGCAAACCGAGGTTAAAGGCATCAACAGCAGTACCACGTTCTATGAACTGGTACTGGGCAAGTTGACCCGCTACTTCCAGCAGAAGGGCTACATCGACCTCAACGATGCCTTGCTCTACGACTTCCAGCAGTCCAAGCAGCACCTGACCAATGAACAGATGGCCATGCTGATCGGTACGTCGTTCCGCTTCTCGGCAGCCGACATTGCCTACACCTCGGACCTGGTCAACCGTCGCGGGCTGATCACCCCGCCAAAGTACCCGATTACCGAAAGCACCAGCCTCACGCCTTTCCTCAAGCGTGCATTGCAGTGCGATTTCGACTGCTACCTGACCGAACAGGTGATTCCGATGTGGCGTGCGCGCACCGATGGCGGCAGCCTGCTGCAACTGATCGATCAGGTCAGCCTGTATGCGCTCAAGGATTACCTGCACGACAGCCCGAAAATCGCCGTGATGCACAACGCCGACGACGTCATCCTCGGCCCGGGCGACCTCGGTTTCCTGCGCAAGACCTTCGGTGACCGTCTGACCGTATATCCACTGGGCGGCCACTGCGGCAACCTTAACTACCGCGTCAACAGCGACGCCATGCTGGAGTTCTTCCGTGGCTAAATATCTCCTGCTGATTGCAGCGTTCCTCTGTGCAGGCGTGGCCCAGGCCGACAACAGCAAAGCCAATGCACCGGTGGTGGTCGACAGCGACGGTTTCAAGGAGCCGCTGACCAAACTCAAGTTCAACCCGGGCCTGGACCAGCGCGAGTTCGAGCGCTCGACGCTCAACGCGCTGAACGTCTACGACCCGCTGGAGTCGTGGAACCGTCGGGTCTATCACTTTAACTACCGCTTCGACCAGTGGGTGTTCCTGCCGGTGGTTGACGGGTATCGCTACATCACGCCGAGCTTCGTGCGCACCGGGGTGAGCAACTTCTTCAACAACATTGGCGACGTGCCGAACCTGGTCAACAGCCTGTTGCAGTTCAAGGGCCAGCGCTCGATGGAAACCACTGCGCGTCTGCTGCTCAACACCACCATCGGCATCGCTGGCCTGTGGGACCCGGCGACCGCCATGGGCCTGCCGCGCCAGAGCGAAGACTTCGGCCAGACCCTGGGCTTCTATGGCGTGCCGGGCGGCGCCTACTTCGTGCTGCCGATCTTCGGCCCCTCGAACATCCGCGACACTGCAGGCCTTGCCGTGGATTACACCGCCGACTCTGCGATCAACTTCCTCAATGTGGCGGAAGTCAGCTCCAACCATCCTGAAGTCTGGGCATTGCGTGCGATCGACAAGCGCTATCAGACCAGCTTCCGCTATGGCCAGATGAACTCGCCGTTCGAGTACGAGAAAGTGCGTTACGTGTACACCGAGGCGCGTAAATTGCAGATTGCCGAGTAATTTCGGCGGGTACAAAAAAGGGCCATTCGATGCAAGTCGAATGGCCCTTTTTCATGGCAACACCCACCAACTGTAGGAGTGAGCCTGCTCGCGATAGCGGCGTGTCAGACGATTAATTTGTGTCTGATACACTGCTATCGCGAGCAGGCTCACTCCTACAAGGGTTCGTGTTCAGCCTTTTATTGCGCGCCAGATCTTGCCGACGACGGCAACCACCGCCAACACCACCGCCCCGGCAATAATCCCCGCCACGCCATTGAGCAGCATCGGCACCGCGAAGCCGGCACTGCCCGCCGCCGCGCCAACGCCTTCAATCCAGTGATGCACCACCGGCACGCCGTGGGTGAGGATGCCGCCGCCGACCAGAAACATCGCCGCCGTACCGACCACCGACAGGGTTTTCATCATGTATGGCGCCGCGCTGAGGATGCCGCTGCCGATTTTTTTCGCCATTTGCCCAGGCTTCTGGGTCAGCCACAGGCCCAGGTCGTCGAGTTTGACGATGCCGGCGACCAGGCCGTAAACGCCCACAGTCATGACGAGGGCGATGCCGGACATCACCACCACTTGCTGGGTCAGTGAGGCATCCGCCACTGTGCCAAGGGTGATGGCAATAATTTCTGCCGAGAGGATGAAGTCTGTGCGAACTGCGCCCTTGATCTTGTCTTTCTCAAAAGCGACCAGATCGGTGGCCGGGTCGGCGACGGCTTCGGTCAGCTGCGCATGCCCGGCTTCGTCTTCCGCTTTGCTGTGCAGAAATTTGTGCGCGAGCTTTTCGAAACCCTCGAAGCACAAGTACGCACCACCGACCATCAGCAGTGGCGTCACCAGCCATGGCACGAACGCACTGATCGCCAGCGCCGACGGCACCAGGATCAGTTTGTTGACGAACGAGCCCTTGGCCACCGCCCAGACCACGGGAATTTCCCGCTCGGCACGCACGCCGGAGACCTGCTGGGCATTGAGCGCCAGATCGTCACCGAGCACGCCGGCGGTCTTCTTCGCAGCCATTTTAGTCATCAATGCAACGTCATCCAGAACGGTGGCGATGTCATCGATCAGCACCAGCAAACTGCTTCCTGCCATGAATCCTGTTTCCTTCTGTGTATGAATGTTGCCAAGCATAACGCGACCGCCGGCCACAGGCTGCATTGTTGAGCGTCGCTCAAGGCCGGTGCTACCATGCGCCACCGCCAGAACAGGCAAGGAATCACCGGGTTTATGAGCACAATCCGCGAGCGTAACAAAGAACTGATCCTGCGCGCCGCCAGCGAAGAGTTTGCCGACAAGGGCTTCGCGGCGACCAAAACCAGCGACATCGCCGCCAAGGCGGGATTGCCCAAGCCCAACGTCTATTACTACTTCAAGTCCAAGGAAAACCTCTACCGCGAGGTGCTGGAAAGCATCATCGAGCCGATTTTGCAGGCCTCGACGCCGTTCAACCCGGACGGCGTGCCGAGCGAGGTGCTGAGCGGCTACATCCGCTCGAAAATCCGCATCTCCCGCGACCTGCCCTTCGCCTCCAAGGTGTTTGCCAGCGAAATCATGCACGGTGCCCCACACCTGAGCGCCGATCTGGTCGAACAACTCAACGCCCAGGCCAAGCACAACATCGATTGCATCCAGAGCTGGATCGACCGCGGCCAGATCGCCCCGATCGACCCCAACCACCTGATGTTCAGCATCTGGGCCGCGACCCAGACCTACGCCGACTTCGACTGGCAGATTTCTGCGGTGACCGGCAAAGACAAGCTGGACGAGGCGGATTACGAGGCCGCGGCGCAGACGATTATCCGTTTGGTGTTGAAAGGGTGTGAGCCGGACTGAAAGACCGTAGCGATGCTATCGCGAGCAGGCTCACTCCTACAGGGGAATGCATTCCAACTTGTAGGAGTGAGCCTGCTCGCGATCGAGGCGACGCGGTCCCGGCTCAAACCCAGATCGCCCCCCAAAGCGGATATTCGCTAATCCTGTCAACCAGCCCCGCGCGCAATGGATTGGCTACTACATACCGCGCCATTTTCACTAAATCATCGTCCTTTCGCAGCGCCCGATCATGAAAACCTCTCTGCCAGAGCACGCTGATTTCACCAGTCGCTTGCCTCACAGACCTGGTGCTCAGCGACTTGGTTTTTTGCATCAGCGCACTCAATGAACCGCTTCGTAATTCAATCAGCCAATGGAAATGGTCTGGCATGACAACCCAGGCCAGTGAATTTACCAATCCCGATTCTTGCGCATTCTGGAACTGGTCAGCGACCAGCCTACCCAAGGCAAAATCCGTAAAGATCGGCCTTCGTTGATGGGTGTTACTGGTCAGCAGATAGATTCGGCTGACTTCGGCATAGCGTCCGACTCGCAATTTATGTGCAGCAGGTAGATCCGGCATTCCTTTGCCTCCTGTGACCAAGTCATAAAAGGCTAGTACGGGGAATGCGGATGGAGCGGGCTAACTGTTGGCAGGATGTGTCTGGGAGATAGCTATCGCGAGCAGGCTCACTCCTACACGGGATTTGTGGGATTCAGACATTTTGTGTCCAGCACAAATCCCCTGTAGGAGTGAGCCTGCTCGCGATAGCGTTTATTCAATCAACGCAGATTCACGCCCCCGCATCCGCCCTCAAATCCAGCGCCTCAACCGCCCTGATCGCCACCTGCTCATCCACATCCGACAGATCCCCGCTGATCCCGATCGCGCCCAGCACTTCCCCTGTCTGATTGCGAATCAACACCCCACCCGGAGCTGGTACGACGCTGCCCTCGCCCATGCTGTTGAGGGCGGCAAAAAAAGCTGGGCGTTGTTGCGCGTCCTGCGCCAGTAGCCGTGAGCCTTTGCCCAAGGCGATGGCGCCCCAGGCTTTGCCGATGGCGATATTGGGGCGCAGCAGGCTGGCGCCGTCTTCGCGTTGCAGGGCGATCAGGTGGCCGCCGGTGTCGAGTACCGCGATGGTCAGCGGCGCGGCGTTGATGCCGCGCCCTGCGCTGATGGCTTCGCTGACCAGGTTGACTGCGACTTTCAAGGTTAAAGCGCTCATGGTGCCGTCCTCATTTTGTTATAGGGAAAGTCGTGGGACTGCGCGTTTGTGCCGCAGTCCGATGACATAAATAGAACACAATGATCTATTTTTTTGTATACAATAATTCTCGAAAAGCGCCGCATGCGACGAAAAGCCACAGCAAAGTGGGCTTCCGACGAATGAAACAGACGCTTGAGAAAATGGATTGACCTGCGCCGTCCGCCGTGAATACACTCTGCGCAAAGCCACTTGTATACAATTACAAAACGTAAAGAGGCACAAAACCATGAGCAAAATGAGAGCAATCGAAGCCGCCGTTCTGGTGATGCGCCGTGAAGGGGTTGATACCGCTTTTGGCATCCCGGGCGCAGCGATCAACCCGCTGTACTCCGCCTTGCAGAAGGTCGGTGGCATCGATCACGTCCTTGCTCGCCACGTTGAAGGCGCCTCGCACATGGCCGAGGGCTACACCCGCACCAAGGCCGGCAACATCGGCGTGTGCATCGGTACATCCGGCCCGGCCGGTACCGACATGGTCACCGGGCTCTACAGCGCCTCGGCCGACTCGATTCCAATCCTCTGCATTACAGGGCAAGCACCCCGCGCCCGTATGCACAAGGAAGACTTCCAGGCGGTCGACATCACCAGCATCGTCAAGCCAGTCACCAAGTGGGCAACCACCGTTCTCGAACCGGGCCAGGTGCCTTACGCGTTCCAGAAAGCTTTTTATGAAATGCGCTCCGGCCGCCCAGGCCCGGTGCTGATCGATCTGCCGTTCGACGTGCAGATGGCCGAAATCGAATTCGACATCGACGCCTATCAGCCGCTGCCACTGGCCAAACCGACTGCGACCCGCGTGCAGGTCGAGAAAGCCCTGGCGTTACTGGATCAGGCCGAGCGTCCACTGCTGGTTGCCGGTGGCGGCATCATCAACGCCGATGCCAGCGATCTGCTGGTCGAGTTCGCCGAGCTGACCGGCATCCCGGTCATCCCGACCCTGATGGGCTGGGGCACCATTCCTGACGATCACCCGTTGATGGTCGGCATGGTCGGTTTGCAGACGTCGCACCGTTACGGCAACGCGACGATGCTCAAATCCGACGTGGTGCTGGGCATCGGTAACCGTTGGGCCAACCGTCACACCGGTTCGGTGGATGTCTACACCGAAGGTCGCAAGTTCATTCACGTCGACATCGAAGGCACGCAAATCGGCCGTGTGTTCACCCCGGACCTGGGCATTGTTTCCGACGCAGCCGCCGCGCTGACGGTGTTCATCGAAGTCGCCCGTGAATGGCAAGCCGCCGGCAAGCTGAAAAACCGCAGCGCGTGGCTGCAGGATTGCCAGCAGCGCAAGGCCAGCCTGCATCGCAAAACCCACTTCGACAACGTGCCGGTCAAGCCGCAGCGCGTTTACGAAGAAATGAACCAGGTGTTCGGTAAAGACACCTGCTACGTCAGCACCATTGGTCTGTCGCAGATTGCCGGCGCGCAGTTCCTGCATGTCTACAAGCCGCGTCACTGGATCAACTGTGGCCAGGCTGGCCCGTTGGGCTGGACCATTCCGGCGGCGCTGGGCGTGGTCAAGGCCGATCCGAACCGCAAAGTCGTGGCCCTGTCGGGGGACTATGACTTCCAGTTCATGATCGAAGAACTGGCGGTCGGCGCTCAGTTCAAACTGCCGTACATCCACGTCGTGGTGAACAACTCGTACCTGGGCCTGATCCGTCAGGCACAGCGCGGGTTCGAAATGGACTACTGCGTGCAGCTGTCCTTCGATAACCTGAACGCGCCGGAACTCAACGGTTACGGTGTCGACCACGTCGCGGTTGCCGAAGGCCTCGGCTGCAAGGCGCTGCGGGTGTTCGAACCGTCGGAGATCGCCCCTGCCCTGCGCAAGGCTGAACAGATGATCGAAGAGTTCAAGGTGCCGGTGATCGTCGAGATCATTCTGGAGCGTGTGACCAACATCTCCATGGGTACCGAGATCAACGCGGTCAACGAGTTTGAAGACCTGGCACTGGTCGGCAACGACGCGCCGACGGCGATTTCGTTGCTTGACTGATTGCTGACTGCTCTCCCTGTGGGAGCGAGCCATGTGGCGAGGGAGCTTGCTCCCGCCGGGGCGCGAAGCGGCCCAGATCGTGGGTCTGCTACGCAGCCCAGCGGGAGCAAGCTCCCTCGCCACACCGGCTCGCTCCCTCAGGAGTTCCTCACAAGATTACGGGAGACCACCATGCCGCGTTTCGCAGCCAACCTGTCCATGCTGTTCACCGAACAGGATTTCCTTGCCCGTTTCGACGCCGCCGCCAAGGCCGGTTTCAGTGGCGTGGAATACCTGTTTCCGTACGATTTCAGCTCCGCCGAGATCAAGTCCAAACTCGACGCCAACGGTCTGACCCAAGTGCTGTTCAACCTGCCGGCCGGTGACTGGGCCAAGGGCGAGCGTGGTATCGCCTGCCTGCCGGACCGGGTCGAAGAGTTCCGCGCCGGGGTCGATCTGGCGATTGCCTACGCGCAAGTGCTGGGCAACACTCAGGTCAACTGCCTGGCCGGTATCCGCCCGCAAGGCGTCGACGATGCCACGATTGAAAAGACCTTCGTCGCCAACCTCAAATACGCCGCCGACAAGCTGCAAGCAGTGGGCATCAAGCTGGTGATGGAAGCGATCAACACCCGCGACATCCCCGGCTTCTACCTGAACAACACCGCGCAGGCCCTGTCGATTCGCGAGCAGGTCGGCAGCGCCAATCTGTTCCTGCAATACGACATCTATCACATGCAAATCATGGAAGGCGATCTGGCCCGCACCCTGCAATCGCACCTGGGCGAGATCAACCATGTGCAGCTCGCGGACAACCCGGGGCGCAACGAACCGGGCACCGGTGAGATCAACTACCGCTTCCTGTTCGAACACCTCGACCGCATCGGTTATCAGGGTTGGGTGGGTTGCGAGTACAAGCCGCTGACCACCACTGAAGCAGGCCTGGGCTGGCTGAAGTCGCACAACGCAATCTAAGAACACCGCAAATCCCCTGTAGGAGTGAGCCTGCTCGCGATGAGGCCGGCACATTCAATATCGATGCTGCCTGACAGAACGCTATCGCGAGCAGGCTCACTCCTACAGAAAAGCAGCTCCCCTATTTGCTTGAGCACGACAAAAACAAGAGGATTTTCTCATGGCTAAAATCGGATTTATCGGCACCGGCATCATGGGCCACCCAATGGCGGCGAACCTGCAGAAAGCCGGTCACAGCCTGTTCCTGTCGCAGCACCACGACGCTGCCCCGGCCGATCTGGTCGCCGCTGGCGCCGTCGCCTTGGCCAACCCGCGCGAAGTGGCGCAGGAAGCCGAATTCATCATCGTCATGGTCCCGGACACCCCGCAGGTTGACGATGTGCTGTTCCGCGCCGACGGTGTTGCGGCTGGCATCGGCAAGGGCAAAGTGGTCATCGACATGAGCTCGATCTCGCCGACCGCCACCAAGGCCTTCGCGGCGAAGATCAACGAGAAAGGTGCGCAGTATCTCGACGCGCCGGTGTCCGGCGGTGAAGTCGGCGCCAAGGCCGCGACCCTGAGCATCATGGTCGGTGGCGATGCCGATGCCTTCGAACGTGCCCTGCCGCTATTCCAGGCCATGGGCAAGAACATCACCCTGGTCGGTGGCAACGGTGACGGTCAGACCGCCAAGGTCGCCAACCAGATCATCGTCGCACTGAACATTCAGGCGGTCGCTGAAGCCCTGCTGTTCGCCTCGAAAAACGGCGCCGATCCAGCCAAGGTGCGCGAAGCGCTGATGGGCGGTTTCGCCTCTTCGAAGATTCTTGAAGTGCACGGCGAGCGCATGATCAAGGGCACCTTCGATCCAGGCTTCCGCATCAGCCTGCACCAGAAGGACCTGAACCTGGCCCTGCAAGGCGCCAAAGAGTTGAACATCAACCTGCCGAACACCGCCAACGCCCAGCAAGTGTTCAGCACCTGCGCGGCCATCGGTGGCAGCAACTGGGACCACTCGGCGCTGATCAAGGGCTTGGAACACATGGCCAACTTCTCGATTCGCGACAACAAATAAGCCTTCATCAATCCTGTAAGAGTGAGCCTGCTCGCGATGAATTCACCGCGGTGAACCAGAGTCACCGCGCCGCCTGGATCGCGAGCAGGCTCACTCCTACAGGGACCTGAGTTGCCCTTTCGAATAACAAGAATTCCGGGAGCCCGCCATGTCGGCCGATCCGCAACAACTGCTGCGCGAGCTGTTTGCCACAGCCATCGACGCGGCCCATCCGAACCAAGTCCTCGAAGCCCATTTGCCCGCCGACCGCAGCGGCCGGGTGATCGTCATCGGTGCCGGCAAAGCCGCGGCCGCCATGGCCCAGGTCGTCGAGCGTTGCTGGGAAGGTGAAGTCACCGGCCTGGTGGTGACCCGTTACGGTCACGGCGCCCCGTGCGAAAAAATCGAAGTGGTCGAAGCCGCCCATCCGGTGCCGGACGCCGCCGGTCTGGCCGTGGCCAAACGCGTGCTGGAACTGGTCAGCAACCTCAGCGAAGACGACCGCGTGATCTTCCTGCTCTCCGGCGGCGGCTCTGCCCTGCTCGCCTTGCCGGCCGAAGGCATTACCCTCGCCGACAAGCAATCGATCAACAAAGCCTTGCTGAAATCCGGCGCGACCATCGGCGAGATGAACTGCGTGCGCAAGCACCTCTCGGCGATCAAGGGCGGGCGCCTCGGCAAAGCCTGCTGGCCTGCCACGGTTTACACCTACGCGATTTCCGATGTACCGGGCGACCTCGCCACCGTCATCGCCTCCGGCCCGACCGTGGCCGACCCAAGCACGTCGGCCGAAGCGCTGGCGATCATCAAGCGCTACGGCATCGACATTCCGGCCTCGGTGCGCAACTGGCTGCAACGCCCGGAATCGGAAACCGTCAAACCCGGCGACCCGAGTCTGGCGCGCAGCCATTTCCAGTTGATCGCCCGTCCACAGCAATCGCTGGATGCCGCGGCGGTGAAATGCCGTCAGGCCGGTTTCAGCACCTTGATTCTCGGCGACCTCGAAGGCGAATCCCGCGAAGTGGCGAAAGTCCACGCTGGCATCGCCCGACAGATCATCAACCACGGCCAGCCACTCGCCGCGCCGTGCGTGATTCTTTCCGGCGGTGAAACCACAGTGACCGTGCGCGGCAACGGCCGTGGCGGACGCAACGCTGAATTCCTTCTCAGCCTGACCGACAACCTCAAGGGCCAGGCCGGCGTCTATGCGCTGGCCGGCGACACCGATGGCATCGATGGCTCGGAAGACAATGCCGGCGCGATCATGACCCCGGACAGCTACGCCCGCGCCGCCGCCCTCGGTTTGAGCGCCAGCGACGAGCTGGATTACAACAACGGTTACGGCTACTTCCAGGCGCTCGATGCGCTGATCGTCACCGAGCCGACCCGCACCAACGTCAACGACTTCCGCGCCATCCTGATCCTTGAGAACTGCAAATCATGACGCCTGATAAAAAGGTCAAAATCCTCGCCACCCTCGGGCCTGCGGTTGATGGCATCGACGACATCCGCGAGCTGGTCGAGGCCGGGGTGAATATCTTCCGCCTGAACTTCAGCCACGGCGATCACGCCGACCATGCCAAGCGCTATCAGTGGATCCGCGAAGTCGAGCGCCAGCTCAATTATCCGCTGGGCATCCTCATGGACTTGCAAGGGCCGAAACTGCGTGTCGGCAAGTTCGCCGACGGCAAGGTGCAACTGCATCGCGGTCAGGCGTTCCGTCTCGATCTCGATGCGACGCCGGGCGATGAACGCCGAGTGAACCTGCCGCATGCGGAAATCATCGCAGCGCTGGAAGCCGGTATGGATCTGCTGCTCGACGACGGCAAACTGCGCCTGCGCGTGGTGACCAAATACGCCGATGCGATCGACACCACGGTGCTCAACGGCGGCGAACTGTCAGACCGCAAAGGCGTGAACGTGCCGCAAGCGCTGCTCGACCTCAGCCCGCTGACCACCAAGGATCGCCGCGATCTGAGCTTCGGTCTGGAGCTGGGTGTCGACTGGGTCGCGCTGTCGTTCGTGCAGCGCCCGCAGGACATCATCGAAGCTCGCGCGCTGATCGGCGACAAGGCCTTTCTGATGGCGAAAATCGAAAAACCGTCGGCGGTCGAACAACTGCGTGAAATCGCTGAACTGAGCGACGCGATCATGGTGGCGCGCGGCGACCTTGGCGTCGAAGTGCCGGCCGAAAGCGTGCCGCAGATTCAGAAAAACATCATCACCACCTGCCGCGAACTCGGTAAACCGGTGGTGGTGGCGACGCAGATGCTCGAATCGATGCGCTTCTCCCCGGCACCGACCCGCGCCGAGGTCACCGACGTCGCCAACGCCGTGGCCGAAGGCGCCGATGCGGTGATGCTGTCGGCGGAAACCGCGTCCGGCGAGTATCCGCTGGAAGCCGTGCAAATGATGAGCAAGATCATCCGCCAGGTGGAAAACGGCCCGGATTATCAGACCCAGCTCGACGTCAGCCGACCGAAAGCCGAAGCCACCGTTTCCGATGCAATCAGCTGCGCAATCCGCCGTATCAGCAACGTGCTGCCAGTGGCGGTGCTGGTCAATTACAGCGAGTCGGGCGCCTCGACGCTGCGCGCCTCGCGCGAGCGACCGAAAGCGCCGATTCTCAACCTGACGCCGAACCTGCAAACCGCGCGGCGCTTGAGCGTGGCGTGGGGGATTCATTCGGTGGTCAACGATCGCCTGCGTCAGGTTGATGAGGTCTGCTCGACGGCGCTGGAGATCGCCCAGGCGCAGGGCATGGCCGAGCGTGGCGACACCCTGCTGATCACCGCCGGCGTGCCGTTCGGACAGCCGGGGTCGACCAATTCGCTGCGCATCGAGACCTTGATCTAAAGATAGTTACACAACCCTGTGGCGAGGGGATTTATCCCCGATTGACTGTGCAGCAGTCATAGCTTTTCGGACATGACGGTTTTCACAGAAAAACCGCATTTACCGACTTTGGGGCCGCTTCGCAGCCCATCGGGGCGGTGCGACGTTTCGCTAAATCCCCTCGCCACAGTTATTTGCAAGACCTATTGACGTTCCAACTGCCCAGATTTTCTCAACATGCCTGCCAATCACTTCAACACCCACTGCCCCGACTGGGCCGAGGCTTTGCTCAACGGCTTCAGTCAAATCTTCTTCCAGCGCCATCCGCTGTGCGGCCTGCTGTGTCTGTTGGCGATTCTGCTGACCGTGCCGGTGCTGTTCGCCGGGGCGTTGCTCGGTGGCGTCGCCGGGTTGCTGACCGCGCAACGGCGCAACTACGCCAAGGCCGATCGCCAGGCCGGATTGTTCAGCTATAACGGCGTGCTGCTGGGCCTGTTGCTGAGCCTGTACTTCCCGTGGTCGCCGCTGCTACCGCCGCTGATTCTGGCGGCCGGCGGCTTGAGCGCGATGCTCACGCAGCAATGGCTCCAACACGTGTACCGCAGCCGCGCCATACCGGCCTACACCTCGCCGTTCGTAGCGATCAGTTGGCTGCTGCTGGTGTTCGCCGAACCGTCCGCGCCGGCGGCCACCATCGAATTGCACACCGTCAATGTGCTGGCCGCTGAACTGCGGGGCTTCGGCCAGGTGATGTTCCTCGACCATCCGTTGGCCGGGGCGTTGATCGCCAGCGGTTTGCTGATGGCCGACCGCCGGGCTTTCTGCTGGGCGCTGTTCGCGTCGGCAATCGGCCTCGGTTCGAGTCTGCTGCACCACGAAACCTCTGCCGCACTGGCCGGACTCGGCAGCTACAACGCCATACTCGCCGCCCTCGCCTTCAGCGCTCAGCGCCAACATCCGTGGCTGCCGCTGCTCGGAATCGTCCTGGCACTGTTGGTGACGCCGTTGTTCGCCGCGCTCGGACTGGCGACGCTGACCGCGCCGTTCATCCTCTCCTGCTGGCTGACCCGCGTCGGCCTGCAGATGCTTGGCAAAGCGTCGCTGGCGCATGAGCCTTGCGCTCACGGGGACAATCACCCTAGGCTGCGCTGATCTTCGATTCAGGCGTTATCCATGGACAGCAGCAACAATTGGCGCGAACGGCTTTTCGTCATGATTTTCCAGAGCGACACCCCGGCCGGGCGTCGCTTCGACGGCATTCTGCTGTTGATCATCCTCGCCAGTCTGGTGATCGTGATGCTCGACAGTATCGACAGCGTCCACCGCAATTACGCCGACCTACTGGCCTACATCGAGTGGGGTTTCACGGCGATCTTCCTCGGCGAGTACATCCTGCGCCTGTATTGTTCACCCAAACCGCTGCGCTATGCCTTCAGCTTTTACGGACTGGTGGACCTGCTGGCGATCGTGCCCGGCATCCTCGCGTTGTATTACAGCGATGCGCAGTACCTGCTGATCATCCGCATCATCCGCATGCTGCGGATCTTCCGCGTACTCAAGCTCAGTCCGTACCTCAAGCAAGCCAACTATCTGATGTCGGCGCTGCGCGGCAGCAAGCAGAAAATCGTCGTGTTTCTGGTCAGCGTCTGCACGCTGGTGACGGTGTTCGGCACGCTGATGTACGTGATCGAAGGCCCGGAACATGGCTTCACCAGCATTCCCAAAGGCATCTATTGGGCGATCGTGACCTTGACCACGGTGGGCTTCGGCGACATCGTGCCGAAGACGCCCCTGGGTCAGGTGGTCTCGTCGCTGGTGATGATTACCGGTTACTCGATCATCGCCGTGCCCACTGGGATTTTTACCGCAGAACTGGCCAATGCGATGCGTGGCGAGCAGCTGCAACATGACTGCCCGGGGTGTCAGAAAAAGAACCATGAGCAAAGTGCGGCGTTCTGTTCGCGCTGCGGCAGTCAGCTGTTCAAAAAAGTGGAATAAGCACAGAGCTTTTTAATCTTTAAGCGACTATGCCGGCACCGTTATAGTCAGTGGCAATTAAACATCACCCCCGTTTGACGATAATCAACAAGGAATGCGCAGTGAAAAAACTCTTTGGCGCCTCACTTCTCGCCGCTGGCCTGGCCTTGGCCAACATCGCTCAGGCAGCCCCGACCCTGCTTAACGTTTCCTACGACGTGATGCGCGATTTCTACAAGGACTACAACACTGCGTTCCAGAAACACTGGCAAGCCGAGCGCAACGAAAACATCACCGTACAGATGTCCTTCGGCGGGTCGAGCAAGCAGGCGCGCTCGGTAATCGACGGCTTGCCGGCCGACGTCATCACTATGAACATGGCCACCGACATCAACGCCCTCGCCGACAACGGTAAACTGGTGCCGGACAATTGGGTCACGCGCCTGCCGAACAACAGCGCGCCGTTCACCTCGGCCACGGTGTTCATTGTCCGTAAGGGCAACCCGAAAGCCCTGAAGGATTGGCCCGATCTGCTCAAGGACGGCGTGCAGGTGATCGTGCCCAACCCGAAAACCTCCGGTAATGGCCGTTACACCTACCTGTCGGCCTGGGGTTACGTGCTGAAAAACGGTGGCGACGAGAACAAGGCCAAGGACTTCGTCGGCAAACTGTTCAAGCAAGCGCCTGTGCTGGACACCGGTGGCCGCGCCGCCACCACCACGTTCATGACCAACCAGATCGGCGACGTGCTGGTGACCTTCGAGAACGAAGCGGAAATGATCGCCCGCGAATTTGGTCGCGATCAGTTTGAAGTGGTTTATCCGAGCGTTTCCGCCGAGGCCGAGCCACCGGTGTCCGTGGTCGATAAAGTTGTCGACAAGAAAGGCTCGCGCGCCGCGGCTGACGAATACCTGAAGTACCTGTGGTCGCCACAAGGTCAGGAAATTGCTGCAGCCAATTACCTGCGCCCGCGTGATCCCGCGGTGCTGGCGAAATACACCGACCGTTTCCCGAAAGTCGATTTCCTCTCGGTGGAGAAGACCTTTGGTGACTGGCGCACGGTGCAAAAAACCCACTTTAACGATGGCGGCGTGTTTGACCAGATTTATACCGGACAGTAAGGCTTGATCGATCAAAACAAGGCGACCCACTGAGGTCGCCTTTTTCATGCGTCTGCATCACCCTCACTCATTCAAAATTAAGTAACCAATCATTACCACGAGTAATAAGAGTTATTATCCGAAAGCGCCTTCTGCCGACCCGCGCTGTCCATTAGCCTCACCGCTTTCCCTGTGCCCGACCTGAGTAATCCTATGACCGCCACCCCTCACGCAATGACCCGAGGCATGGTCCTGCTGTTCGCTTTCTGCTGCGGCGCCATCGTTGCCAACATCTACTACGCGCAACCGATCATCGGCCTGATTGCGCCAGACATCGGCCTGTCCGACACGATGGCCAGTTTCATCGTCTCGTTGACCCAGATCGGTTATGCGCTGGGCCTGTTTTTTCTGGTGCCGCTGGGCGATCTGCTGGAAAACCGACGCCTGATGATCATCACTACGGTGGTTGCGATTGCCAGTCTGCTGGGCGCCGCGTTTACCGAGCAGCCCAATGTGTTCCTGCTGATCTCATTGCTGGTCGGCTTCAGTTCGGTGTCGGTGCAAATCCTGATTCCGCTGGCGGCGCATCTGGCGCCGGAAGAATCTCGCGGTCGCGTGGTCGGCGGGATCATGGGCGGTTTGCTGCTGGGCATTCTGTTGGCGCGACCGGTGTCGAGCGTGGTCGCCGATCACCTTGGCTGGCGGGCCATGTTCGTGATCGCCGCCGCGTTGATGGCGGCGATCAGCGTGGTCTTGGCGTTGACCGTGCCCAAGCGCCAGCCCGATCACAGCGCAACCTACGGGCAATTGATCGGCTCGCTGTGGACGCTGCTGCGCCAGCAACCGGTGCTGCGTCAGCGGGCGTTTTATCAGGGCTGCATGTTTGCCACGTTCAGCCTGTTCTGGACCGCCGTGCCGCTGGAACTGGCACGCAACCATGGCCTGTCGCAAAGCGAAATTGCGATCTTCGCCCTGGTCGGCGCCATCGGTGCCATCGCCGCGCCCATCAGCGGCCGTCTCGCCGACGCCGGCCACACGCGCATTGCTTCGCTGATGGCCATGCTGTTCGCCAGCCTGAGCTTCCTGCCCGCCTTCATTCACCCGGCCTACAGCGTCATTGGCCTGGCCGTGACCGGCGTGGTCCTGGATTTTTGCGTGCAGATGAACATGGTCCTCGGCCAACGCGCGGTGTACTCGCTGGACGCGAAAAGCCGTGGTCGCCTCAACGCGCTGTACATGACCAGCATCTTCATCGGCGGCGCGTTCGGCTCGTCGGTGGCCAGCGCTGTGTACGAACATGGCGGCTGGTTGTGGATCGTGATTGTGGGCAGCGTGTTTCCGCTGTTGGCGTTGTTGCGGTTTTTGAGTGCATCGCGACGGGCTTCATTCGCGACGGCATGAGGCGTCAAAAGCTTCGCGAGCAAGCTCGCTCCCACAGGTCGCTTCCTGAGGTGATGTCATTGTGGGAGCGAGCCTGCTCGCGAAGGCGTCAGTTCAGGCCATATTTTCGCTGACTGGCACACCTCTTTCGCGAGCAGGCTCGCTCCCACATTGGCCATGCGCTCAATAACGAATCAGTTTCTCCATCGCCGCATCCGCCAGAAACGAAGAGCGGCTTTTGACGTTATGCTCACGAACATAGCGGTCGATGCGCTGAATCACATAGCCGGGCAGCGTAACGTTGACCTTCTCGGTCTTGCCCAGGTACGGCGAGATATCCAGCTCCAGCATGCCCCAGCCCATCCCGGCAAAATCCGGATGGTTGCGATGCGCCGCTGCCGAGGTCGGCATCGGAATCGCCCGCCCGGCCGCCGCGATTTCTTGCAGCATGAGGTGCGCGACTTCCACGGCAGCGTTGTACGCTTCTTCAAAACTGTCCCCGGCCGTGACTGCGCCGGGAATATCGGGGATCTGAATACCGATGGCAGTGTTCTCGTCACCCCATTCGATACAGATGGGATATTGCATTACGGATCTCCTTCATGACGGGTTGGAGGGCTGAACAACCCTGCACGCCGCCGGATGCTTTTGACTGTCCCCAGCGGTTCCTTCTTCGGGATGCGGGACAGCAATCGTGTTCGGGTTGTAGCGATGAGTGAAGATGTGATGACTGCCCGCAACCCGATCCAGCGTCCAGCCCGCCTCCTCCAGCTCCTTCATCAATAGCCAACCGCCTCCTTGGCTTGGTCTACTAAAAGCAACCCTAGAGTTATCTTTACTCAAGCACAGAATGGTATGGCGCGATGGCTCGTTGTTTTGCGAGATATTCCTGAGACAATTTTCGTTTATTGCGATTTTCGTTTAATTCGAATAACGTTTCGCGCATCGCCCATAGAATGCTGGAACAGTCTTATGTCCACCGCTATTCCCTCCGCTATCAATCTGCCAGTTGAACGAGAAGTCAAAGCTGCGATTGAAGGCCAGCGCACCTTGACCGCTTTCCTCGCAACGGGTTTTGAAACTCAGCGCATCCAGATCTTTGATGAACAGAACGAAGCCCACAGCGTCGAGCTGCCTACGTCCGCATTGCGCTTACTGAGCGATATCCTCGCCGCGCTGGCGGAGGGCAACGCCGTAAAGGTGGTGCCGATCCACGCCGAGCTGACCACTCAAGAAGCGGCCGACCTGCTCAACGTCTCACGTCCGCACATGATCAAACTGCTGGAGAGCGGTGAGATTTCCTACCACAAAACAGGCAAGCACCGACGTGTGCGTTTTGCTGATCTGATGGAATATAAAACCCGGCGAGACACCGCCAGCGAGCAGGCAATGACGCTTCTCGCGGAGCAGGCACAGGCGCTAAGGACAGGATACGAGTGAGGCATTCCTCTTTCACTGCTGTATACGATGCATGCGTCTTATATCCGGCCCCCTTGAGAGACTTCCTGATGTGGCTCGCGTTATCAGGGCTATATCGGGCTCGCTGGACACCGGAGATACATCACGAATGGAAGCGCAATTTGTTGAAGAACCGGTCAGACCTGACCGTCGAACAACTCGACCGCACATCGCAATTGATGGACCTCGCCATTCCAGACGCTTGTATTGATGGCTACGAAGACTTGGTGTTCGGACTGACACTGCCTGATGAGAACGACCGCCATGTTCTGGCAGCTGCTATCCGATGTGGCGCCGATGTAATCGTGACCTTCAACCTGAAAGATTTTCCAGCCCGATACCTCGCGCCATACGGCATCGAAGCTCAACATCCGGATGAGTTTGTGGAAAACCTTTTCCATCTTGATTCCGCTGCCGTCGTCGCTGCTGCTCAAAGCCAGCGCCGACAACTGAAAACGCCCACGGTGGAAGTGGACAAATATCTTGGCCTTCTACAACGGCAAGGCTTGGTCGAATCGGTAAAGGCGTTAAGCATTTATCGTGCGATTCTCTGAAAATCAGACGCACAAAAGAACGGCGATCCCAGGATCGCCGTTTCTCTTACTGCCCGAACTTCTTCCCCAACCCCGGCGGTACGCCGTGGATGTTGGTGTCTTCCCACGGGCCGTTGGGGCTGACCGCGCGGCTCCAGCCGTTGTTCCAGCGGTAGTAGGTGCGCTGGCGGTAGAAGGTGTTGGTCTGGTCGTCGAGGACGTAGACGCCGAGCTTCTGGTCCCAGTGGCTGTTGCCGCCTGGAGGCGGAGCGAAGCTGGCCGAGGTGCGCGGGACTGGCTTGGCGGGTTTGGCCGGGATGCTTTTGCCCGGTGTCGGCGAGGTCGAGGGGGTCGGGCCTGGCTGGGACGGCGGGATCGGCGGCAGGCTGGTTGTCGGTTCCGGTCGTTGTACCGCACATGCACTCAAGCCCAGGGCCAGTGTGAGGACTGTGATACGGGCGATGGTGTGCATGGCGGTGCTTTCCTGTGGTTCCGGTTATTGGTCCGGGCTGTCGATCGTGAGTGTTTGTAGCGCGGTGGTACTGCTGGCCAGAGGGCCGCTGCGACCAACCCATTCACCGGCGGTCGGTTGACCGGCCCGGGAGATGCGCGCAACGAGTTGGACTTCCGGAAAGTTGGACAGTTTCAACTGCGGCATCATTGCGTCGGCATCACCCAGTTCAACGGTCACCGGCAGATCGGCGACGGTCAGGCGCTTGGCCGCCAACGGTGCCGGTGGACCGGAGGTGGCGCGGGCGAAGATGAACACGCTGTCGCCCGGTTTCACCTTGCCCTTGAGTTCACTGGCGAGATCGACGCTTACTTTCAGCAACGCGGTTTTCGGCGCTGGCGCCTGGGCCACCTTGCCGCCGCTGGCTTGCAGGCGTTCGGCGGCGCGCTGGATGCCACCTTGCAGCGCCGCACGGGAATTGTCATCCGCTGGCAGTTGCGCGAGCAGGCGATTCCAATAGTCGATGGCCTCCTGATAGCGCTGGCCCTCGAATGCGGCGATACCGAGCAGGCCAAGGCTGGTGACTTCTTTCGGATCGGCCTTCAAGGCTTCGTCGGTCAGCGCCTGAATCTTCTCCGACCATTTTTTGCCGTCAGCAAAATACTGCGCCTGCGCCCATTGGCCGAGCAGTTCGGGCTGGCGGCCAGAGAGGTTGGCGGCGCGCTCGAACAACTTCGCCGCCTCTGCCGGGCGCTCCTGAGCCATGTAGGTGCGACCGAGGAAATACAGGCCTTCAGCCGAATCCGGCTGCGCGGCAACGGCACGCTCCAGACGCTGGGTCATCTCTTCCATCGACTGCGGCGCCTGGGCGAATTCGCGGGTCAGTTCGACCTTGTCGGCGGCACCGAAATGCAGGTAAAGACCAAAGCCCAACACCGGCACCAGCACGGCGGCCAGCAGCGGCAATGGCTTGCCCAGGCGCGAGACACGCGGCGCGGCAACGCCTTCGGTATCGGCGAGCAACTCTCGCGCCGCTTCCGCGCGGCCGCTGTCCAGTTGCGCGGCATCCAGCACGCCCTCGGCCTGCTGCGCTTGCAACTCGGCGACACGTTCTTGATACAGCGCGACGTTCAGCGCGGTGCGATCCTCTTCACGCTGAGCGCGACGTTCACGCAGCACCGGGATCAGCAAAAAACTCAGGGCGACCAGAAGCAACAGCCCTGCGGCAAGCCAGAAATCAATCATTCTTGGTTTTTATCCAACAGTTGGTCGAGGCGCTGACGTTCTTCGGCGGACAGCGATGACGGTGTTTCGGCACGTTGCCCGCGACGTCGACGGACAATTAGCGCGATCACCACGAAACCACCGAGCAGCAAACCGGCCGGGCCGAACCACAGCAGCGCGGTCTTGGCGTTGAGCGCCGGATTGTAGCGGACGAAATCACCGTAGCGATCAACCATGAAGTCGATAATCTGCTGGTTGTCCTTGCCCTCGCCGAGCATGCGGAAAATCTCTTTGCGCAGGTCAGCTGCAATCGGTGCGTTGGAGTCGGCGATGTCCTGGTTCTGGCACTTGGGGCAGCGCAGTTCCTTGGTCAGTTCGCGAAAACGCTCGCGGTCGCCTTCTTTGGCAAACTCGTAGGTATCGATGGCCGCGTGGGCGACACCGGTCAGGCTCAAGCCCAACACCAATGCTGCGAGAAAGCGCTTCATGGCTGAGCCTCATCAACCAGCGCCTGATACTTGGCCGCGAGTTTCTCGCGCCAGACCTGCTCATCGATCACCCCGACGAACTTGTCGCGGATGATGCCTTTGGCATCGATGAAGAAGGTTTCCGGCGCGCCGTAGACACCGAGATTGAGGCCCAGCGAGCCTTCGTCGTCGCGGATATCCAGCGCATAGGGATTGTGGAACTCGGCCAGCCACTTCAAGGCGTCGGCGTTGGTGTCCTTGTAATTGATGCCGTAGATCACCACGCCGCGCTCGGCGAGTTTGTTCAGCACCGGATGCTCGACCCGGCAGGAAATGCACCAGGTGCCCCAGACATTGACCAGCGCCGGTTTGCCGAGAATGTCAGCCTTGGTCAGCGTCTTGTCACCTTGCACGCTCGGCAGGGAAAACTCCGGGAACGGCTTGTTGATCATCGCCGACGGCAGCTCTGCCGGATCCAGGTACAAGCCACGATAAAGAAACACCGCCACCAACAGGAAAATCGCCAGCGGCAGCAACATCAACCAACGTCTCATGCCGCCGCTCCCGTCATGCCCAATGCTTCACGCACTTTGCTTTTAACCTTGACCCGATAACGCCGATCCAGCGCCGCGAGCAAGCCACCGAACCCGGTGAGCAAGCCACCAAACCAGATCCAGCGCACAAATGGTTTGACGTGTACGCGCACCGCCCAGGCGCCGTTGCCCAGCGGTTCGCCAAGGGCAACGTAGAGGTCGCGGGTGAAACCAGCGTCGATCCCGGCTTCGGTCATCACTGAGTTCTGCACGGTGTACAACCGTTTTTCCGGGTGCAGCACGCTGATTTCCTTGCCGTCGCGAATCACCCGAACGGTGCCTTTGTCCGAGGTGAAGTTTGGCCCTTCGAAATGCTTGGCGCCTTCGAAGACGAACTGATAACCGCCCAGATCCATCGATTCCCCCGGCGCCAGACGCAGATCGCGCTCGGCACTGTTCTGGCTCGACAACACCACCCCGAGCGCGCACACGGCGATGCCCAGGTGGGCAATCTGCATGCCCCAATAGCTGCGGGTCAGCGTCGGCAGGCCTTTGATCAAGCCTTTGTGCCGCGTTTTGTCGAACAGGTCGCGCATACCGGCAAGCAACACCCACGCGGCGAGCAGGAAAGTCGCGATCACCGCCCAATTGAAATCGCCGTACGCCACGCCTGCGACCACCGCCAGCGCGACGCTGCCGAGCAACACCGGGGTGAGCATGCTTGCCAGCCATTTCACCGGGGTGTCTTTCCAGCGCACGATCACACCGACCGCCATCACCAGCATCAACAGGGCCATCAACGGAATGAACAGCGCGTTGAAATACGGCGGGCCGACCGACAGCTTGGCGCCACTGATGGCATCGAGAATCAGCGGGTACAAGGTGCCGAGCAGGATCATCGACGCAGCCACGACCAGTACCAGGTTGTTGCCCAGCAATAGAGTCTCACGCGACCACAGGTTGAAGCCGACCTGACTCTTCACCACCGGCGCGCGCAGGGCAAACAGGGTCAGCGAGCCACCGACGACGAACAGCAGGAAAATCAGAATGAACACGCCGCGCTCAGGGTCCGAGGCAAACGCGTGCACCGACGTCAGCACCCCCGAGCGCACGAGGAAGGTGCCGAGCAGGCTCAGGGAGAATGCGGCGATCGCCAACAAAACCGTCCAGCTCTTGAACACGCCACGTTTTTCGGTGACGGCCAGCGAGTGAATCAGCGCGGTGCCGACCAGCCATGGCATGAACGAGGCGTTTTCCACCGGGTCCCAGAACCACCAGCCGCCCCAGCCGAGTTCGTAATACGCCCACCACGAACCGAGGGTGATGCCGATGCCGAGGAAGGCCCAGGCGACGATGGTCCAGGGCCGCGACCAGCGCGCCCACGCCGCATCGAGGCGACCACCGAGCAGCGCGGCGATGGCAAAAGCGAAGGCCACGGAGAAGCCGACGTAACCCATGTAGAGCATTGGCGGATGCACGATCAGGCCGATGTCTTGCAGCAGAGGGTTGAGGTCGCGGCCGTCGGCCGGAATCTGCGGCAGGATGCGCGAGAACGGGTTCGAGGTGAGAATCAGGAACAGCAGGAAACCGGTGCTGATCATGCCCATCACCGCCAATACGCGGGCGAGCATGACTTGCGGCAACTGTCGTGAGAACACCGACACGGCGAAAGTCCAGCCGCCGAGGATCAGCGCCCACAGCAGCAGCGAGCCTTCATGAGCGCCCCATACCGCGCTGAATTTGTAGTACCACGGCAGCGCGCTGTTGGAGTTCATCGCCACATACGCCACGGAGAAATCATCGACCATGAACGCGTAAGTCAGGCAGCCAAAGGCAAACAGCAGAAAGGCGAACTGGCCCCACGCCGCCGGTTGCGCCAGGCTCATCCACAAACGGTCGCCGCGCCAGGCGCCGAGCATCGGCACCACCGCTTGCACCAGCGCGAAACACAGGGCCAGGATCATTGCCAGGTGGCCCAGTTCAGGAATAAAGATCCCGGACGTCATTTGATCAACCCTCCTTCACAGGCGTCGGCGCGGATTGACCGCTGTCTTTCAGCGCTTTGGTCACTTCCGGCGGCATGTACTTCTCGTCGTGCTTGGCGAGCACTTCATCGGCCACCACCACGCCGTCGGCGTTAAGCTTGCCGAGGGCGACGATGCCCTGCCCTTCGCGGAACAGGTCCGGGAGGATGCCGCGGTAGGTGATGGTTACGGATTTGCTGAAATCGGTGACGACGAATCTGACGTCCAGCGAGTCCGGCGAGCGTTGCAGCGAACCGGCCTCGACCATGCCGCCGGCACGAATGCGCGTGCCCTGCGGCGCTTCGCCGTTGGCGATCTGGGTCGGCGTGTAAAACAGATTGATGTTTTCCTGCAACGCGCTCAGGGCCAGGCCGACGGCAGCGCCCACCCCGACCAGAATGGCCAGAATGATGATCAGACGTTTCTTGCGCAGCGCATTCACTTGCCATTCTCCCGGCGCAGACGACGCGCCTCTTGTTGCAAATAACGCTTGCGCGCCGCAATCGGCGCCACCACGTTGAGGGCCAGCACCGCCAGGCAGATGCCGTAGGCCGACCAGACATACAGGCCATGATGGCCCATGGCGATGAAGTCGCCGAATGAAGCAAAACTCATCGCGCGACCTCCAGGCTGTTCTGCACGGTGTCTTTCACCCAACTGGCGCGGGCCTCGCGCTTGAGCACCTCAAGACGCATGCGCAGCAACAGCACGGTGCCGAAGAAGCAGTAGAAGCCCAGCACCGTCAGCAACAACGGCAGCCACATTTCCACTGGCATTGCCGGTTTTTCGGTGAGGGTGAACGTCGCGCCCTGGTGCAGGGTGTTCCACCACTCCACCGAGTATTTGATGATCGGAATATTGATCACGCCAACGATGGCCAATACCGCGCAGGCCTTGGCGGCGCTGTCGCGATTGCTGATGGCATTGCCCAGGGCGATCACGCCGAAGTACAGAAACAGCAGAATCAGCATCGAGGTCAGGCGCGCGTCCCAGACCCACCACGAACCCCAGGTCGGCTTGCCCCAGATCGCCCCGGTGACCAGCGCCACGGCGGTCATCCACGCACCGATCGGCGCGGCGCATTGCAGGGCGACGTCGGCCAGCTTCATCTTCCACACCAGCCCGACCACGCCGCACACCGCGAGCATCACGTAGATCGACTGGGCGAGCAGCGCGGCAGGCACGTGGATATAAATGATGCGAAAGCTGTTGCCCTGCTGATAGTCCGGTGGCGCAAACGCCAGGCCCCAGACCACGCCGACGCCGATCAGCAGCAGCGCTGCAATGCTCAACCACGGCAAGAACTTGCCGCTGATGCCGTAGAACCACTTGGGCGAGCCGAGCTTGTGAAACCAGGTCCAGTTCATACTGTTTCCATCACGGTTGCCGCTCATCATCGCGAGCTGGCAGAGGGTCATGCCTTTCTTCAAAAAGAAGTGGTCAATTTTTGACCAGGCCTCATTATTATTCGCCGACGCTGATCTTCAGGCCAGCGGCTATTGCAAAGGGTGTCAGGGTGATCGCCAGCGCTGTAAGGCTGGCCATCCACAACAGGTATCCGGTCGCCGGCATGCCCTGCAACGCTGCTTGCAACGCGCCGCTGCCAAGGATCAACACCGGGATGTACAACGGCAGAATCAGCAGCGCCAGCAGCAGACCACCGCGTTTCAGGCCGACCGTCAGCGCCGCGCCGACTGCGCCGAGCAGGCTCAATACCGGCGTGCCCAGCAGCAACGACAGCAGCAGCACCGGCAGACACGCCGCTGGCAAACCAAGCATCAGCGCCAGCAACGGTGACAGCAGCACCAGTGCCAGACCGGAGAAAAGCCAGTGTGCCAGCACCTTGGCCAACACCAGAAGTGGCAGCGGGTGCGACGAAAGGACCCACTGTTCCAGCGAGCCGTCTTCGAAATCACTGCGAAACAGTCCGTCCAGTGAAAGCAGGACCGACAGCAACGCCGCCACCCAGACTAACCCCGGGGACAGGTTTTGCAAGACTTGAGTTTCCGGGCCGACGGCCAGCGGGAACAGTGCGATGACGATGGCGAAGAAAATCAGCGGATTGGCCAGCTCCGCCGGGCGGCGGAACAGCAGTCGCGATTCGCGGGCAAGCAGCAGGCCGAACACGCTCATACGGCCCAATTCCCCAGATCGATGTCACGATAACCGACCGGCATCCGGCTCAGCGTGTGGTGCGTGGTCAGCACCACCAGACCGCCGCGCTCACAGTGCCCGGCCAGGTGTTCTTCAAGTTGCGCCACGCCCTGCTTGTCCAGCGCCGTGAACGGCTCATCGAGGATCCACAGCGGCGGACTGTCCAGATACAAACGCGCCAGCGCCACGCGCCGTTGCTGGCCGGCTGAAAGCGTGTGGCAGGGAACGTCTTCGAAGCCGCGCAATCCTGCCGCTGCCAGCGCTTGCCAGATTGCCTCGCGTTCGGCGGGATGATGCAGGGCGCAGAGCCACGACAGATTTTCTTCCGGGGTCAGTAAATCCTTGATCCCGGCGGCATGACCGATCCACAACAGATTGCGCGCCAGTTCGCTGCGCTGCCCGGTCAGTGGCTGACCATTGAGTAACACCTGGCCATCAGTGGGTTGCATCAAACCGGCGAGCAGACGTAAAAGACTGGTCTTGCCGCTGCCGTTGGGGCCGCTGATCTGCACCATGTCGCCGCCGGCCAGACGCAATTCGAAGTGTTCGAAGAGCAGTCTGAGGTCACGTTCACACGCGAGGGCGACGGTTTGCAGGACAGGACTGGTCAAGGGATCACGGGCCTTATACGGTTCAAGTCGGCTCTGGCACGGCCGTTAAAGAGATGCAGCATAGATGCTTTGATTGCCCGTTTTGGCGAGCTGGATCAAACAATTGCTATGTTTTTTGAACGAAGCGCACGACGCGCGGCATTATACATGCCGTGCCTTACTCTCAAGAGCGCAATTTCCTCAGGTTGTGTCCGCGTATGACAGGCGAAATGAACATCCTCCCGCTGCCGCCCAGCCCCGCGGCGACCGTTCGCCCCCAGGTTGGCGAGTTGCTCAAGCTGCTGACGCCGGTCGAGGGTTTGATCGGTGCCGGACAAAGCGCCAAGGCCGAGGTGTTGTCGCTCAAGCAGGCGGATCAGACCTTCCAGCTGTTGCTCAAAGTGACGCTCGACAATGGCCGCCAGACCACCGTACAAGCGACCAGCAATTTGCCACTGGCCCAAGGCACCAACCTGGCGATCACCCAGCCGTCGGCGAGCAATCTGGCGATCACCGTACAGCAAGCGATTGCCAGCAGCGTCGCCACGCTGACCCGCATCGATACCGCGCAGTTGCCGGTCGGCACGCTGCTGCAAGGCAAGGTGCTGACCTCGCAAGTGCTGCCGCAGACGCCGGGACAAGCGACGGTATTCCGCTCGATGGTCAGCCTGCTCAACACCGCGTTGAGCGGCAGCACCTTGACTGTCGACAGCCCGCAGCCGCTGCGTATCGGTACTTTGCTGTCGGCGCTGGTGGAAGATTCGCAGACCCTCAAATTCCTGCCCATGAGCAGCCGCCAGGAACAATTGGCGGTGAGTCAGCAACTGGTCGGCCAGCAAAGTCGTCAGGCGTCGCTGACCGGTTTGCTCAACGCCCTGCAAAACCTGCCGCCAGCGGACGACCCTGCCGCTGCGGATCTGCGTGCCGTGGTCGACAAACTGCTCGCCAGTCTTCCGGATGTTCAGCAAATGAGTACCGCCAAAGGCGTGGCGCTGGCCTTGGCCAACAGCGGCGCCTTTCTTGAGGCCAAACTGTTGACCGGATACAACCCGACCCTTGCCCCGGACATGAAAGCCGATCTGCTCAAACTGATCGCGCAACTGACCCCGGGTCTGCCGAGCAGCACCAGTTTCAATGCGATCATCGCTGCCAATACTTTGGCGCAGGCGCTGCCGAGCTTCGTCCGTAATGCCCTCGGCACCCTCGGCCAGGTCAGCGCGAAACCAGTGCCGAGCAGCTTCCCCCTGCCTGAGCGTCTATTGGCAAATCTGGAGGGCGAAGGCGATCTGGAACAACTGCTGCGCCTCGCCGCTGCGGCAGTGTCGCGCCTGCAAAGCCATCAGCTATCGAGCCTGGAACAGACCGGCGTCACCGACGATGGCCGCCTGCTCAGCACCTGGCAGCTGGAAATCCCCATGCGCAACCTGCAGGACATCGTGCCGTTGCAGGTCAAATTCCAGCGTGAAGAAGCACCGGAGCGCGAGCCGCAACCGAACGAACGCCGCGACGAGCGCGAAGCGAAACAGCAACTGTGGCGCGTCGATCTGGCGTTCGACATGGAACCGCTCGGGCCTTTGCAGATTCAGGCGCAGTTGATTGCCGGCAGTCTGTCGGGTCAGCTGTGGGCCGAACGGCCGTACACCGCCGATCTGATCGAAACCAACCTGTTCGCCCTGCGTCAGCGCCTGCTGGATCGCGGGCTGAACGTCGGCGACATCGACTGCCACCTCGGCACCCCGCCGCAAGGCAACCACACCCGCCTCGAACACCGCTGGGTCGACGAAACCGCATGAACGATTCCACTGCCCCACGCCAGGCCATCGCCCTCAAATACGACGGCAACCACGCCCCCACCCTCACCGCCAAGGGCGACGAGGAACTGGCCGAAGAAATCCTGCGCATCGCCCGCGACTGTGACGTGCCGATCTATGAAAACGCCGAGCTGGTGCGCCTTTTGGCGCGGATGGAATTGGGCGACAGCATCCCCGAAGAGCTCTATCGCACGATTGCCGAGATCATCGCGTTTGCGTGGAATCTGAAAGGGAAATTCCCCGAGGGGCACGACCCGGACGCGCCGATGGTCGAGAAGGACATCACCGCCCGTGGGGATGATTATTGAGGTTTCAAAGACGCCTTCGCGAGCAAGCCCGCTCCCACATTCGATTGCGATCCTGTTGAAGGAATGCGATCGAATGTGGGAGCGGGCTTGCTCGCGAATGGCGCTGTCAGCTTTACAGCAACAATCAGTTTCTGTGCAGTTTGCGCATCAACTCCGCCTCAGCCTGGGTCAAGCCGCACGACTGAGTCAGTTCATCAACGCTTGCACCCATGCCCACCAGTTTCGCCGCTTGGGCGAATGACAGGCTCGACGGGTCGCGCTGTTCCAGCGCAACGATTTTGTCCGGCAACGGGCTGACCACCGCACGCAGCTCGTGCAGCGCCTCGCCCATGCGCACATTACCGTTCTGGTAATCGTCGACACGCTTGGCCAGGTCCTTGATGCGCTGATCACGCAGCGCATCGCCTTGGGCCTGCTGCGCAGCGATTACCCGCTGCGCCTTGATGTACGAGACGAACATCGCCAGCGTGCCTGCCCAGAACAGGAACAGAACAATGACTGCAACCTCGAGGATCAAATCAGATGCTCTCCAGTTCCGACCATTCTTCTTCGCTCATCATCTTGTCCAGTTCGACCAGAATCAGCAGCTCGTTGTTCTTGTTGCACACGCCCTGGATGAACTTGGCCGATTCTTCGTTACCGACGTTCGGCGCGGTTTCGATTTCTGACTGACGCAGGTAAACCACTTCGGCCACGCTGTCGACCATGATACCGACGACTTGCTTGTCGGCTTCGATGATGACGATACGGGTGTTGTCGCTGATCTCGCCGCTGTTCAGGCCGAAGCGCTGACGGGTGTCGATCACGGTGACCACGTTACCGCGCAGGTTGATGATGCCCAGCACGTAGCTCGGCGCACCCGGCACCGGCGCGATCTCGGTGTAGCGCAGCACTTCCTGCACGCGCATCACGTTGATGCCGTAGGTTTCGTTATCCAGTTTGAAGGTCACCCATTGCAGGATCGGATCTTCAGAACCTTTTGCATTCGACGCCTGACTACTCATACCCTGACCCCTCGAAAAAACCGCTCTGAGCGGTGTGTGTTCTGTGTGGTGGCACTGAAAAATGCCATCGCCTGATTGTTATGTCGGCTGCTATGTCGGTTTATGTAGCGGCTTGTTGCCGCCCAGGTGCTTTGCCCCGCCGCTGGCGATCAACTCGGCCAGTGCGGCGACATCAAGCAATGCACACATGTGCTCAATCACGGTGCCGGCGAGCCATGGCCGCTGCCCCCGATGACTTCTCCATTTGATTTCATTCGGATCCAGACGCAACGAGCGGCTGACCTGATGCACCGCCAGCCCCCACTCGTAACCTTGTACCGAAATCACGTATTGCAGGCCCTGACGGAAGTCATCGCGGTAACGATCGGGCATGACCCAGCGCGCCGTGTCCAGGACCTTCAGATTGCCGGCCTGGCTCGGCAGAATCCCGAGGAACCACTCCGGCTGACCGAACAACGGCGTCAGCTCGTGGCCGGCCAGCGAATAGATCGAACCCAGGCACACCAGCGGCACGGCCAGGGTCAGCCCGGCGACGTCGAACAGCAGGCATTCGAAGGCTTCGGCAGCCCAGGCCGGACGGCCATCGGTTTCCACCGGTGGCGGCGGGTTGTTCGGTGGCAAGTGCACTTCGACCAGCGGCGGGACCAGAACCTGGGGTTCCGCTACTTGCGGCTCTGGTTCTGGCTCTGGTTCCGGCACGTTCAACAATTGCGTTTGCAGCAGCGGTGCCAGAGTCGACAGCGGCGCGCGCGGCTCATCGATCAGTGCAACCGGGGCTTTGGTCACGGGTGCCGGGACGGGCGCGGCAGCCGGACTGACAGTTTTCTGCGCGTCACGGGCCTGCTCTTCCAGCACGGCGGCCTGGAACTCGTCCATGGCCTCGGTGCTTTCGGCGATTGCGGGCTGCGCCTGCTGCACGACTTGCGGCGACTCGACCGGCAACGGCAGCGCTTCAGGCACGTCCTGCAGCAGGTCTTCCAGATAAGACTGCAAGGCCTGTTGCGGACGTGAAGTGAGCTTGACTGGGCGGTTCATCGGTCAATGGCGCCAGACAGGGGAACCGCGTTGTCCGCTTCGCGAGCAGGCTCGCTCCCAAAGGGTTTGTGCAACGGGCAGATAGGCGATCGGATCGACATCATCTCAAGCCACCTGCGGGACAAGCTGCTGCGCGAGCAGGTGCTTGAGCAGCGCGCGATAGGCCAGCACGCCGCGGCTCTTGCCGTCGAATTGCGAAGGCGTGACACCGGCACGGCTGGCGTCGCGCAGACGGGTATCGACCGGGATGTAGCCGTGCCAGATGTCGTCAGGGAATTTGTCACGCAACACCCGCAAGGTGCCCATCGAGGCCTGGGTGCGGCGATCGAACAGGGTCGGCACGATGCTGAATGGCAAGGCCTGTTTGCGCGAGCGGTTGATCATCGCCAGGGTGTTGACCATGCGTTCCAGGCCTTTGACGGCCAGGTGTTCGGTCTGCACCGGGATCACCAGTTGCTGGCTCGCGGCCAGGGCGTTGACCATCAGCACGCCGAGCAACGGCGGGCTGTCGATGATCGCGTAATCGAAGTCCTGCCATAGCTGCGCCAGACTCTTGGCGATCACCAGGCCCAGGCCGCTCTGCCCCGGCGACTGCCGCTCAAGGGTCGCCAGTGCGGTGCTCGATGGCAGCAGGGAAATGCGTTCGTCGCTGGTCGACAACAGCAACTGGCCCGGCAGGCCTTGCGGCACGCTGCCCTTGTGCAGAAACAGGTCGTAGTTGCTGTGTTCCAGGCTGTCGGGGTCGTAGCCGAAATAGCTGGTCATCGAGCCGTGCGGGTCGAGATCGACCACAACCACGCGCTTGCCCGCCTCCGCCAGCAACCCGGCTAAAGCGATGGAAGAGGTGGTTTTACCGACCCCACCCTTTTGATTGGCGACTGCCCAGACTCTCATTCGGTTCTTTCCTCCCGGCCGATATGCTCGACCGAGACATGGCTCAGCGTGTTAATGCGGGTGACGGAGAATTGACGGCACTCTCGCGTCCCGGCGTCTTGACCGGGGTCGGTGCAGTTTGTGTGCCAGCACGCTTCAACGCGGCGTCCGGTTGCGCATTGGCGGTTCCGGTGCCGGTGAGGCTGCGGCGCACGTCGAGATTACGCGACACCACCAGCACCACGCGACGGTTCTTCGCCCGGCCTTCAACCGTGGCGTTATTCGCCACTGGCTGGAATTCGCCGTAGCCCACCGACGCCAGTCGACCAGGATTGACGCCCTGCATCGCCAGCATGCGCACGATGCTTGCCGAACGCGCCGAGGATAGCTCCCAGTTGGTCGGGTACTGCGCCGTGCGGATCGGCTGATCGTCGGTGAAGCCTTCGACGTGGATCGGGTTGTCGAACGGTTTCAAAATCGCCGCGACCTTGTCGATGATGCTGAAGGCGATGTCGCTCGGCATGGCATCGCCGCTGCCGAACAACAGGCTGGAGTTGAGTTCGATCTCGACCCACAACTCGTTGCCACGCACGGTCATCTGGTTGGAGCTGATCAAGTCGCCGAATGCAGCACTGATGTCGTCAGCGATGCTTTTCAGCGGATCGCTGGCGCCGGCGATACCGGCGTCGACTTGCTCGGCATCCTTGACCAACGGCTTGGCCGGGGTCACGGTTTTCGGCCGCTCCTCGCCAATCGGAATCGGCTTGAGCGCGCGATCGGAGTCGGTAAACACGCCGATCAGCGCTTCGGAAATGACTTTGTACTTGCCTTCGTTGATCGACGAAATCGAGTACATCACCACGAAGAACGCGAACAGCAAGGTGATGAAATCCGCGTAGGACACGAGCCAGCGCTCGTGATTGACGTGTTCTTCCTGGTGGCGACGACGAGCCATGAGGTTATTCCCTTAGTCCATGAAGCCTTGCAGCTTCAACTCAATGGAACGAGGGTTTTCACCTTCGGCGATCGACAGAATTCCTTCCAGCAACATTTCGCGATAACGCGACTGCCGCAACGCGATGGACTTGAGCTTGGCCGCCACCGGCAACAGGATCAGGTTGGCACTGGCCACGCCATAGATGGTCGCGACGAAGGCCACGGCAATGCCGCTGCCCAGCTGCGACGGATCGGCGAGGTTGCCCATCACGTGAATCAGGCCCATCACCGCACCGATGATGCCGATGGTCGGCGCGTAGCCGCCCATGCTTTCGAAGACTTTGGCGGCCTCGATGTCGCGGGCTTCCTGAGTATAAAAATCCACTTCAAGAATGCTGCGGATCGCTTCCGGCTCGGCGCCATCAACCAGCAACTGCAGGCCCTTGCGCGAGTAGCTGTCGGGCTCGGCATCGGCCACCCCTTCCAGACCGAGCAAACCTTCCTTGCGCGCCGTCAGACTCCAATTGACCACGCGGTCGATGCCGCCGGCCAGGTCCACACGCGGCGGGAAGAAGATCCAGGCGAGAATCTGCATGGCGCGCTTGAACGCGCTCATTGGCGATTGCAGCAGCGCGGCGCCGACGGTGCCGCCGATCACGATCAGCGCCGCCGGGCCGTTGGCCAGCGCGCCGAGGTGACCGCCTTCCAGGTAGTTGCCGCCGATGATGGCGACGAACGCCATGATGATGCCGATGAGGCTTAGAACATCCATCAGAGACACGCCTCGACAATGTGTTTGCCGATATCGTCGAGGCTGTACACCGCGTCGGCGAGATCGGCTTTAACGATGGCCATCGGCATGCCGTAGATCACGCAGCTGGCTTCATCCTGCGCCCACACCGCGCTGCCGCCCTGCTTGAGCAGACGCGCGCCTTCGCGGCCGTCGGCGCCCATACCGGTCAGCACCACCGCCAGAACCTTGTCGCCGTAAGATTTTGCCGCCGAACCAAAAGTGATGTCCACGCACGGCTTGTAATTCAGACGTTCGTCACCCGGCAGGATTTTCACCGCGCCACGGCCGTCGATCATCATCTGCTTGCCACCCGGCGCCAGCAGCGCCAGGCCCGGACGCAGAATGTCGCCGTCCTCGGCTTCCTTGACGCTGATGCGGCAGAGCTTGTCGAGGCGCTCGGCGAAAGCCTTGGTGAACGCCGCCGGCATGTGCTGGATCAGCACGATCGGCGCCGGGAAGTTGGCCGGCAATTGCGTCAGTACGCGTTGCAGCGCGACCGGGCCGCCGGTTGATGTACCGATGGCAACCAGTTTGTAGGCTTTGCGTTTTGGTGCTGACGACGAAGCGCTGGCAGCCGAGGCACGCGCCGGAGCTGGCGCCGGTGCCGAACGTGCCGGAACAGGGTTGCTGTGGCTGCTGTAGCTCGGTGCTGTCGGCGCGGACGTCGGTGCTGGCGCGGCGGCAGGTGCCGGGGCGCTGTAGGCACTGAAACGACGGTTGCTGCGCGAGATACTGTGGACTTTCTCGCACAGCAATTGCTTGACCTTCTCGGGGTTGCGCGAGATGTCTTCGAAATTCTTTGGCAGGAAATCCACCGCGCCGGCGTCCAGCGCATCGAGGGTGACTCGGGCGCCTTCGTGGGTCAGCGAGGAGAACATCAACACCGGGGTCGGGCAGCGCTGCATGATGTGCCGCACCGCCGTGATGCCGTCCATCATCGGCATCTCGTAGTCCATGGTGATCACGTCCGGCTTGAGCGCCAGGGCCTGATCGATCGCCTCTTTACCGTTGGTTGCGGTGCCGACCACCTGGATGCTCGGATCCGCTGAAAGAATTTCCGAGACGCGGCGGCGGAAAAAACCCGAATCGTCCACCACCAGGACTTTGACTGCCATAAACACTCCATTAGGTGCGGCGCGGCGTTATCGCCGCACGGCCCCGGATTCAAATACGCTTTGTGGCGTAACGCTTGAGCATGCTTGGAACATCGAGAATCAACGCAATGCGGCCGTCACCGGTAATGGTGGCGCCGGACATGCCCGGAGTCCCCTGGAGCATCTTGCCCAATGGCTTGATGACCACTTCCTCCTGGCCGACCAGTTGATCGACGACGAAGCCGATCCGCTGAGTGCCCACCGAAAGGATCACCACATGGCCTTCACGCTGCTCTTCGTGAGCGGCGGAGCTGACCAGCCAGCGCTTGAGGTAGAACAATGGCAGCGCCTTGTCGCGCACGATCACCACTTCCTGACCGTCGACGACGTTGGTGGTCGACAGGTCGAGGTGGAAGATTTCGTTGACGTTGACCAGCGGGAACGCGAACGCCTGATTGCCGAGCATGACCATCAGCGTCGGCATGATCGCCAGGGTCAGCGGCACCTTGATGACGATCTTCGAGCCCTGGCCCTTGGTCGAGTAGATGTTGATCGAACCGTTGAGCTGGGAAATCTTGGTCTTCACCACGTCCATGCCGACACCACGACCGGACACGTCGGAAATCTCGGTCTTGGTCGAGAAACCCGGGGCGAAAATCAGGTTGTAGCACTCGGTATCGCTCAGGCGATCGGCCGCGTCCTTATCCATCACACCGCGTTTTACCGCGATCGAACGCAGGACGTTCGGGTCCATGCCTTTGCCGTCATCGGAGATCGACAGCAGGATGTGATCGCCTTCCTGCTCGGCCGCCAGCACCACACGACCGCCACGGGCCTTGCCAGACGCTTCGCGCTCTTCCGGCGACTCGATGCCGTGGTCGACGGCGTTGCGCACCAAGTGGACCAGCGGGTCGGCCAGGGCCTCGACAAGGTTTTTGTCGAGGTCGGTTTCTTCACCCACCAGTTCCAGGTTGATCTCTTTCTTGAGCTGACGCGCGAGGTCGCGAACCAGACGCGGGAAGCGCCCGAAGACCTTCTTGATCGGCTGCATCCGCGTCTTCATCACGGCGGTCTGCAAGTCAGCCGTGACTACGTCGAGGTTCGACACGGCCTTGGACATGGCTTCGTCGCCGCTGTTGAGGCCCAGGCGCACCAGACGGTTACGCACCAGTACCAGCTCGCCGACCATGTTCATGATTTCGTCGAGACGCGCGGTATCGACGCGCACGGTGGTTTCGGCTTCGCTGGCCGGTTTTTCTGCCGGGGCAGCGGCTGACGCGCGGGCCGGCGCCGGGGCAGCAGCGGCCGGCTTCGGCGCTTCGGCCTTCGGCTCAGGCTTGGCGGCAGGTTTCGGCACAGCAGCGGCAGCAGCCGGAGCCTTGGCGGCCGGCGTGGCAACGCTTGATGCGGAGCCGGCAGTCGCCGCGCCGGCGTCAAACTTGCCTTTGCCGTGTAATTCGTCGAGCAGCGATTCGAATTCGTGATCGCTGATCAGATCGCTGCCGGCAGCCGCGGCTTTCGGTGCGGCAGGCGCAGGGGCCGAGGCAATCGCCGATTCCAGCGCGTCGACGGCGAAGTTGCCCTTGCCGTGCAACTGATCGAGCAGTGCTTCGAATTCGTCGTCGGTGATGTCCGAGCTGTCGCCCTTGGCAGGTGCTGTCGGAGCCGCTGCCGCCGGGGCCACCGCATCGACGGCGAACTGGCCTTTGCCGTGCAGTTGATCAAGCAGCGATTCAAACTCGGCATCGGTGATTTCATCGCTGGCCGCTTGCGCAGCAACCGGCGCAACAACAGCCGCCGGAGCCTCGGCCTGGGCCTTGACGGCATTCAGCGAGTCCAGCAGTTGTTCGAATTCGTTGTCGGTGATGTCGCCCGAGTCGCCTTCGACGACCAGTTCTTCGATCATCTCGGCCACCGGCGAAGCCGGGGCTTCATCGGCCGTTTGCGGCTCGGCCAGACGTGCCAGCGCGGCCAACAATTCTGGCGTTGCGGCAGTAATCGGTGCGCGCTCACGGACTTCGCTGAACATGCTGTTCACCGCGTCCAGTGCTTCGAGTACAACGTCCATCAGTTCTGCATCAACGCGACGCTCACCCTTGCGCAGGATGTCGAACACGTTTTCGGCGATGTGACAGCACTCCACCAGCTCATTGAGCTGAAGGAAGCCGGCGCCCCCTTTTACAGTGTGGAAACCGCGAAAAATTGCATTGAGCAGATCTGCATCATCCGGACGGCTTTCCAGCTCGACCAGTTGTTCGGACAGTTGCTCAAGAATCTCGCCGGCCTCAACCAGGAAATCCTGAAGGATCTCTTCATCGGCGCCGAAGCTCATTAATGGGGTGCTCCTAACAGGTCTAAAAACCTAAAACATCAAAATCCAAGACTGGATAGCAAATCGTCCACATCGTCCTGACCGGACACAACGTCTTCTCGTTTATCGGCATGAATCTGCGGACCTTCACCCTGCGAGAGATGTTTTTGTGGATCTTTTTCGGCGAGCATTGCGGCGCGGTCATGTTCGATGCCCGCAAAGCGGTCGACCTGACTGGCCATGAGCACGAGTTTGAGCAGATTGCTTTCGACTTCGGTGACCAGTTGGGTCACGCGCTTGATCACCTGACCGGTGAGGTCCTGGTAATCCTGGGCCAGCAGGATGTCGTTGAGATTGCTCGACACCGCACGGTTGTCCGTGCTGCTGCGTGACAGAAAACCGTCGACCCGGCGCGCCAGTTCGCGGAACTCTTCAGCCCCGACCTCGCGACGCATGAAGCGACCCCAATCGGCACTCAACGTCTGCGCTTCATCCGCCAGACTGTTGACCACCGGCGTGGCGCTTTCCACCAGATCCATGGTGCGGTTGGCCGCGGCCTCCGTCAGCTTGACCACATAGCCCAGGCGTTCGGTGGCGTCGGTGATTTGCGACACTTCCTCGGCCTGCGGCATGTGCGGATCGATCTGGAAATTGACGATCGCACTGTGCAGTTCACGTGTGAGCTTGCCCACTTCCTGATACAGGCCGCGGTCACGGGTCTGATTGAGCTCATGGATCAGTTGCACCGCGTCGCCGAACCTGCCTTTTTCAAGGCTTTCGACCAGTTCGACCGCGTGTTTTTTCAGGGTCGATTCAAAATCGCCCTGTGAAGATTCGTTATGCTCCATAGCTCCCCCGCGCATTCATCAGCCGATGCGTTCGAAAATCTTCTCGATTTTGTCTTTCAGCGCCTGAGCCGTGAAAGGTTTGACCACGTAACCGTTCACGCCGGCCTGAGCGGCCTCGATGATCTGCTCGCGCTTGGCTTCAGCAGTCACCATCAACACGGGGAGATGCTTGAGTTTTTCATCGGCACGCACGTGACGCAGCAGGTCGATACCGGTCATGCCCGGCATGTTCCAGTCCGTTACCAGAAAGTCGATGCTGCCGCTGTTGAGCACCGGAATGGCGGTGGTGCCATCGTCGGCCTCGACGGTGTTGGTGAACCCAAGATCGCGCAGCAGGTTCTTGATGATCCGCCGCATCGTTGAGAAGTCATCAACGATGAGGATTTTCATGTCTTTGTTCAATTCGACCTCCAAGCAGTCTTAAACGCGCCCAGCACCTGGACGCGCCACTTCAATCAATCGGCATAGCACTCGAAGTTTGTCTGGAACACAACGGATCGAGACCGGCGCCGTTCATCACCGCACCAGCCTCGTTTCGCAGTGTCCCCACACTGCCTTCAGCGCGCTCGCCACTCCCCTAAACGCCCCCGCAAACGGGCCGCGCACTGGCTGTGTAACTGGCTGACCCGCGATTCACTGACGCCAAGGACTTCACCGATCTCCTTGAGGTTCAGCTCTTCGTCGTAGTACAGCGCCAACACCAGTCGCTCACGCTCCGGCAAATTGGCAATCGCGTCCGCCAGCGCCGCCTGGAAGCGTTCATCTTCCAGATCGCGTGACGGCTCCATATGAGCACTGGCGCCATCCTCATGCAGCCCTTCGTGTTCGCCGTCCTGCAAGAGGTCGTCGAAACTGAACAGGCGGCTGCCCAAGGTGTCATTCAGAATCCCGTAATAATCGTCGAGACTCAATTGGAGTTCGGCCGCAACCTCGTGATCTTTAGCATCACGGCCGGTTTTAGCTTCAATTGAGCGAATCGCGTCGCTGACCATACGGGTATTGCGGTGAACCGAGCGTGGCGCCCAGTCCCCTTTGCGCACTTCGTCGAGCATCGCGCCGCGGATTCGAATGCCCGCGTACGTTTCGAAACTGGCGCCCTTGCTGGCGTCGTATTTGGTCGAGACTTCAAGCAGGCCGATCATTCCGGCCTGGATCAGGTCTTCCACCTGAACACTGGCCGGCAATCGCGCCAGCAAGTGGTAGGCAATGCGTTTGACCAGTGGCGCGTAACGCTCGATCAACTCGTACTGCGCGTCACGCGCCGACTTCTTGTACAGATTCATGCCACTGGCGGTCATAACACGGGCCCTGCGGTTTGCTGCACGAGGCGCTCGACGAAAAATTCGAGGTGGCCTCGCGGGTTGGCCGGCAACGGCCAGGTGTCGACTTTCTGCGCAATCGCCTTGAAGGCCAGGGCGCACTTGGAACGCGGAAACGCTTCATAGACCGCACGCTGCTTCTGCACGGCCTTGCGCACGCTTTCGTCATAAGGCACGGCGCCGACGTATTGTAGGGCGACGTCAAGGAAGCGGTCCGTGACCTTGGTCAACTTGGCGAACAGGTTGCGCCCTTCCTGCGGGCTCTGCGCCATGTTGGCCAGGACGCGGAAGCGGTTCATGCCGTAATCGCGGTTGAGTAATTTGATCAGTGCGTAGGCGTCGGTTATCGAGGTCGGCTCGTCGCAGACCACCAGCAGCACTTCCTGGGCGGCGCGGACGAAACTGACGACTGAGTCACCGATACCGGCAGCGGTGTCGATCACCAGCACGTCGAGATTGTCGCCGATGTCGCTGAACGCCTGAATCAGGCCGGCATGTTGCGCCGGGCTCAGGTGCACCATGCTCTGGGTGCCGGAGGCGGCCGGCACGATGCGGATCCCGCCTGGCCCCTGCAACAGCACGTCGCGCAGTTCGCAACGGCCTTCGATCACATCGGCCAGCGTGCGCTTGGGTGTCAGCCCCAGCAGGACGTCGACGTTCGCCAGGCCCAGGTCGGCGTCCAGCAGCATGACCCGACGGCCAAGCTCTGCCAGCGCCAGCGACAAGTTCACTGACACGTTAGTCTTGCCGACGCCACCTTTGCCGCCGGTCACCGCGATCACCTGTACGGGATGCATGCTGCCCATGTTATTTCTTTACCTTGTCTTGCATAGACGGAGGCCACATTACTGGCTGCGCGTTCCGGATCGGAACAATGCGTGGCAGACCATCGATGTAGGTACAAAAACTGTTCATGAATACCTCAGCCAACCTGCTTGGTCGGGCTGTGATAGATATCAGCGAACATGTCAGCCATGGCTTCTTCGCTGGGTTCTTCCTGCATTTGCACGCTGACGGCGCGGCTGACAAGTTGATGACGGCGCGGCAGATGCAGATCATCCGGAATCCGTGGGCCATCGGTCAGGTACGCGACCGGCAATTCATGACTGATCGCCAGGCTCAACACTTCACCAAGACTGGCCGTTTCATCCAGTTTAGTCAGAATGCAGCCGGCCAGCCCGCAACGCTTGTAGCTGTGATAAGCGGCCGTTAGAACCTGTTTCTGGCTGGTGGTTGCCAATACCAGATAATTTTTTGAGCGAATGCCACGCCCGGCCAGGCTCTCAAGCTGCATGCGCAACGCCGGATCACTGGCTTGCAGACCTGCAGTATCGATCAAAACCACGCGTTTGCGCAGCAATGGATCCAAAGCCTGAACCAGCGACTGACCCGGATCGACGTGGGTCACTGGCACGTTGAGGATGCGGCCGAGAGTTTTCAACTGTTCCTGCGCGCCGATGCGGAAGCTGTCCATGCTCACCAGCGCGACGTTCTGCGCGCCGTACTTGAGCACGTAGCGTGCGGCGAGTTTGGCCAGCGTGGTGGTCTTGCCCATGCCGGCAGGGCCGACCATCGCAATCACGCCGCCCTCTTCCAGCGGCTCGACTTCCGGCACGGCAATCATCCGTGCCAGGTGCGCCAGCAGCATGCGCCAGGCCTGACGCGGTTCTTCGATATCGGTGATCATTGCCAGCAGGTCGCGGGACAACGGACCGGACAGACCGATGCGCTGCAAGCGGCGATACAGATTGGCCTGGGCGGGACGGCTGCCTTGCAGCTGATTCCAGGCCAGCGTGCCGAGCTGCACTTCCATCAACTCGCGCAGGCTGTTCAGTTCAAAACGCATCGAATCCAGCGCACGCGGATCAACCCCGGCGGAGGCTTGTGCAGGCGCCGGAGCAGGACGCGCCGGTGCGGCGTAGGTCGGCTCGCTCAGCGGCTCGGCAGCGGTCAGCGGCAGGCCCGCCGTCAAAGGCAGCCCGGCGAACAGCTGGCGATTGGTGTTGCCGTCGGCTTCGCCGCGCATGCTCAATTCGGCCTGAGCAGTGACGATGCGCGACTGGGTCTTGCGCAACTCGTCTTCGAGTTCCATGTTCGGCACCCGCGGCGTCAGTGCCGAGAGTTTGTAATCCAGCGCCGCCGTCAGCTCGACGCCGCCGGCGATGCGGCGGTTGCCAATGATGGCGGCATCAGCGCCCAGCTCATCACGAACCAGCTTCATGGCCTGACGCATATCGGCGGCGAAAAAACGCTTAACTTGCATAAACCACTACCTCAGCCGTTGGGCCCTACTGTCGCAACGATGGTCACTTGCTTGTTGTCCGGTATTTCCTGGTAGGCCAGCACATGCAGTCCGGGGACGGCGAGGCGGCCAAAACGCGAGAGCATCGCGCGTATCGGGCCGGCGACCAACAGGATCACCGGCTGCCCTTGCATTTCCTGACGCTGCGCCGCCTCAATGAGCGAACGTTGCAGCTTCTCGGCCATGCTTGGCTCCAGCAGAACGCCCTCTTCCGAGCCTTGTCCTGCCTTCTGCAGACTATTGAGCAATATCTGTTCCAACCTTGGTTCCAATGTGATCACAGGCAGCTCGGACTCAGTGCCTACAATGCTTTGGACGATGGCGCGGGATACGCCAACCCGTACAGCGGCCACCAACGCGGCGGTATCTTGACTCTTGGCGGCGTTGTTGGCGATGGCTTCCGCGATGCTGCGAATGTCGCGCACCGGCACGTGTTCGGCGAGCAGCGCTTGCAGGACTTTGAGCAACTGCGACAGCGAGACCACGCCTGGCACCAGCTCTTCAGCCAGTTTCGGCGAGCTTTTGGCCAGCAACTGCATGAGTTGCTGCACTTCTTCGTGGCCGATCAGCTCACTGGAATGTTTGTACAGAATCTGGTTCAAGTGCGTGGCGACCACGGTGCTGGCGTCGACCACGGTGTAGCCGAGCGATTGCGCCTGGGCGCGCTGGCTGATTTCGATCCACACCGCCTCCAGGCCGAAAGCCGGATCTTTGGCGTTGATGCCGTTGAGCGTGCCGTAGACCTGCCCCGGGTTGATCGCCAGTTCGCGGTCCGGATAGATCTCGGCTTCGGCCAGGATCACACCCATCAGCGTCAGGCGATAGGCGCTTGGCGCCAGGTCGAGGTTGTCGCGGATGTGCACGGTCGGCATCAGGAAGCCCAGATCCTGCGAGAGCTTCTTGCGCACGCCCTTGATCCGCGCGAGCAATTGCCCGCCCTGGTTGCGATCGACCAGCGGGATCAGCCGATAACCGACTTCCAGGCCAATCATGTCGATCGGCGTCACGTCGTCCCAGCCCAGCTCTTTGGTTTCCATGGCGCGGGCCGGCGATGGCAGCAGCTCCTGCTGACGCTTGACCTCTTCCAGCGCAACGACCTTGGCGACGTTCTGCTTTTTCCAGAACAGGTATGCACCACCGGCAGCCAGCGCAGCCATGCTCAGGAAGGAAAAGTGTGGCATGCCCGGCACAAGGCCCATCACCGCCATCAAACCAGCCGCCACCGCCAGCGCTTTGGGCGAGGCGAACATCTGGCGGTTGATCTGTTTGCCCATGTCTTCCGAGCCGGAAGCACGGGTCACCATGATCGCTGCCGCTGTTGATAACAACAGTGATGGCAATTGCGCCACTAAACCGTCACCGATGGTCAACAAGGCGTAAACCCGGCCGGCATCGCCGAAGGTCATGCCGTGCTGGAAGATACCCACGGCCATGCCGCCGATAAGGTTGATGAACAGAATCAACAGACCGGCGATGGCGTCACCACGGACGAACTTGCTGGCACCGTCCATCGAACCGTAGAACTCAGCCTCTTGGGCGACTTCCTGACGGCGCGACTTGGCCTGGTTCTGATCAATCAAACCAGCATTGAGGTCGGCGTCGATCGCCATTTGTTTGCCGGGCATCGCATCGAGGGTGAACCGCGCGCTCACCTCGGAAATTCGCCCGGCGCCCTTGGTGACCACGACGAAGTTGATGATCATCAGAATCGCGAACACCACGATACCGACCACGTAGTTACCGCCGATCACCACCTCACCGAAGGCTTGAATCACCTTACCGGCGGCGGCGTGGCCGTCCTGACCGTGGAGCATTACCACGCGCGTAGACGCTACGTTCAGCGCCAGACGCATCAGCGTTGCCACCAGCAGAATCGTCGGGAACACGGCGAAATCCAGCGGCCGCAGGGCATAGACGCAGACCAGCAATACCACGATCGACAACGCAATGTTGAACGTGAAAAACACGTCCAGCAGGAACGGCGGGATCGGCAACATCATCATCGCCAACATGACCAACAGCAGCAACGGCACGCCCAGATTGCCCCGGCTGAGGTCGGCAACGTTTGTGCGAGCAGTGTTGATTAACTGAGAGCGATCCACCGGTTTTCCCCGTTCCTTTAAAGCAAACTTTTGACGCCCCGAACGGGCGCAGGGCGGCTATTGCAAGAAGCCTTCCAACTTTTGCCGGGGAGATAAAATGGAGAGATGAACACGCCCCTCTGTAGGAGTGAGCCTGCTCGCGATAGCGGTGTATCAGTCAACACACGTTTAGCTGACATACCGCTATCGCGAGCAGGCTCACTCCTACAGTTGAAACCCGTTCCAATGTAGGAGTGAGCCTGCTCGCGATAGCGTCGGTAAAGGCGCTGAAGGCTCAGGCCTTGCCCGTGATCTTGCGGTACTTCGCCATCAACTGCTCTTCCGTCTCCGGATGGGCTTCGTCCAGCGGAATGCAATCCACCGGGCAGACCTGCTGGCACTGCGGTTCGTCGTAGTGGCCGACGCACTGGGTGCACAGGTTCGGGTCGATCACGTAGATCTCTTCGCCTTGGGAGATGGCGGCGTTCGGGCACTCGGGTTCGCAGACGTCGCAGTTGATGCAATCGTCGGTGATGATCAGGGACATGCTAACTCCAGCCGGGGCGGCACGCCCGGGCGCTATAAATCAATGCGCACAATTGTGCCGCATTGGCGCTCGCAGTGCACGCGGGGGCGATCAAGGGCGCTCGGCTGCGATCATTTCAGGATCAAAAGATCGTCTGATCGCAGCCCGAGCCTTCGGCAGCGCTTACTTTTTAAAGCGCAGGGTCAATGCGTCGGCCACGGCCGGGTGAACGAACTTGCTGATATCGCCACCCAGCGCGGCAATTTCCCGCACCAGTGTCGACGAAATGAACGAGTAACGCTCCGACGGGGTGAGGAACAGGCTCTCCACATCCGGGGCCAACTGGCGGTTCATGTTGGCCAGCTGGAACTCGTACTCGAAGTCCGACACCGCGCGCAGGCCGCGCAGGAACACGTTGGCGTTCTGCTCCTTGGCAAAATGCGCGAGCAGCGTCGAGAAACCGACCACTTCCACGTTCGGCAGGTGTCTGGTGACCTCGCGAGCCAGTTCGACCCGTTGTTCCAGCGGGAACAGCGGGTTCTTTTTCGGGCTGGCGGCGACCGCAATGATCACGTGATCGAACAGGCGCGAGGCGCGTTCGACCAGATCGCCATGGCCCTTGGTAATAGGGTCGAAGGTACCTGGGTACAACACTCGGTTCATCGCGTCGTCCTGGCGGGAGTCCGTTGGGGAGTCGGATGGTATCGCAGCCTTCCCGGTCGGCCAAGTCGCCTGTTGGGTAAGAAAGCACTATAGACGATGGCAATATCGCGAAAATTCATGGGTTTTGCAGCCGGTCGACAAGCGCCGTGGCCAGTTGCGCGGTCAGGCCATACACCGACAACTGCGGGTTGGCGCCGATGCTGGTGGGGAACAGCGAGCCGTCGTGAATCGACAGATTACTGAGCTGATGATGGCGACCGAGGCTGTCGGTGACCGCGTTTTTCGGGTCCTCACCCATCGTGCAGCCGCCCATGACGTGGGCGCTGCCCAGTCGCGTGCGGTACAGCTCGAGACTCAGGCCATCGATCAGGGTGCGAGCTTCGCCAAGGGTCTTCACGTAACGCGCATCGGCGTGCATCGGCATGACCGATTGCGCGCCACCGGCGAACTGGATTTCGGCCATGACGTGAAAGGCCCGACGCAGCCCCTCCCAGGCGTAGGGCGAAACCTGATAGTCGAGCACTGGCGAACCGTCGCTGCGCAATTCAACCGAGCCACCAATGCTGTCAGGGTGAAAACCGTCGCGCAGCAACGCGAGCATCGCGTGGGTGTGTGGCAGATCGCCTATGTGTTGTGCGTTTTCCTGACCAAAACCACCGAGTAAGGTGGCCGCGAGCGCCGGGTGCAGCGGCGGTACTTCCAGCTTGAACGCCATCGGTCCGGTGGTGCCGTCCTTCCACTGAAAATGGTCGGAATAAATCGATTGCGGCGCGCCGTAAAACGGATTGACCACATCGGCGAAGCGCGCGGCGGACATGTTCACCGGATGCAGAAAGGTTCGCTTGCCCAGGCATTTATGCGGATCCGGGGCATCTGAGCGCAGCAACAGCGCCGGGCTGTTGATGCCGCCGCCGGCCAGTACGTAGTGCCGCGCCTTGACCGTGATGCGGCGTCCGGTCGGTTCGACGCAGCGTTCGTCCATCGCCACGCAATGCAGGCCGGAGACCTTGTCGCCGCTGATCAGCAGCTTTTCCACCCGCGCCAGATATAGCAGCTCGCCGCCCTTTTCCAGCGTTGCGGGGATGGTCGTGACCATCATCGATTGCTTGGCGTTGCTCGGGCAGCCCATGCCGCAATAACCGAGGTTCCAGCAGCCGCGTACGTTGCGCGGAATCACGTGCCAGCTGTAGCCGAGCTGTTCGCAGCCTTTGCGGATCACGTCATTGTTGGCGTTGGGCGGAACCCTCCACGGGGCCACGCCCAAGCGCTGTTCCATCTTTTCGAACCACGGCGCCATCTCTGCCGGGCTGTGGCCTGTGACGTTGTGTTCTTTGGCCCAGTGTTCGAGGGTCGGCTCGGGCGTGCGGAAACTCGACGTCCAGTTGATCAGCGTCGTGCCGCCGACTGCGCGGCCCTGCAGGATGGTGATCGCGCCGTCCTTGCTCATGCGGCCGATGCCTTCCTGATAGAGGCTGCTGTAGGCCTCGTCTTCGAGCAGTTTGAAGTCGGAACTGGTTTTCAGCGGGCCTTCTTCGATCAACAGGACCTTGTAGCCGGCCGCGCTGAGGATTTCCGCCGTGGTGCCACCGCCGGCGCCGCTGCCGATGATTGCCACATCGGCTTCAAGGCTGAGGTCGTCGGTCAGTTGCGCGCCGTTGTAAGTTTTCCAGCCTCGGGCGAGGCCTTCGCGGAAGGGGTCGGGTACGGGCATCGATCAGGTTCTCTGGTTTTTATTGTTTTTTGAGGGCCTCTTCGCGAGCAGGCTCGCTCCCACATTCTGAAATGCATTTTTCCTGTGGGAGCGAGCCTGCTCGCGAAAGCCGCGACGCGGTTGTCAGACCTTCGGCGGCCCGGGATAACCGCAATGAGCCCAGGATTCGGCGCGGGTATACCAGGCCATCATCACCATTTGCTGTAACGAGCTATGGCCCATGCGCAGCAGGCTCAACGAACTGTTTTCCCAGCGCTCGAGAAAACTGCGCATCGCTTCGGGACTGGCATTTTCCCAACTGCCCCAAATGCCGGTCAGCGGACCACGGGTCACGGCCATGCCCAGCACGTCGAATAGTTGCCGGGTGAGCTTGAGCATTTCCGGCGACAGGCGATCAAGGCTGTAGTCCAGCGACTTGAGCGTACCGTCCACCGCAGCGGGCATGTTCGCCGCGACCACGGCGCCGTCAAGCATCACCGGGATCAGTGCGCGCAAAAACAACAGGTCGCCGTCGCGCAGCGCGACGAAGCCGTTGGCCATAACGCTTGAAGAGCAGCCGCTGAGGCTCGCCCCAAGCCCGGCGGTGGCGAGAAACGCCGTGGCGCCGAGGCTGAATTTCAGCAGGCCACGGCGCGACAGGGCAGGTGTTTCGGTCAGGCTTGGGTGCATTGTTTTTATTACCCGGGCAGTGACAGCTATTTAGCGGATGAACAGCTTCTGGATCAGCTTCTGGATCGATGTGCCGTACGGCGGGTAAATCAATCGCGCCGCGTTGAAGCGCTGTTTGATCAACACACCTTTGGCCTTGCTGAAAGTCAGAAAACCTTCGTGGCCGTGGTAATGCCCCATGCCTGAAGGGCCGATGCCGCCAAACGGCATGTCGTCTTGTGCCACATGCAGCAAGGTGTCGTTGAGGCACACGCCGCCCGAATGGGTTTCGTGCAGCACGCGCTGCTGTTCGCGTTTGTCGTAGCCGAAGTAGTAAAGAGCCAGAGGACGAGGCCGTTGATTGATGTAAGCAAATGCCTGCTCCAGATCCCGATACGGCACGATCGGCAGCAGCGGACCGAAAATTTCGTCCTGCATCACGGTCATCTCGTCGCTGACATTCAACAGCACGCTGTGCGGCATGCGTCGGCCCTGGCCTTGCTCGAACAACGGAATCAACAGCGCACCCTTGCTGGTCGCGTCGCTGACATAGCCGTTGAGGCGCGCCAACTGGCGGTCGTTGATGATCGCGGTGTAATCGGCGTTGTCCGCCAGGCTTGGGTAAAAGCCCTGCACGGCTTGGCGATAGGCCTCGACGAAGGCACCGATGCGGTCTTCCGGCACCAGCACGTAATCGGGGGCGACGCAGGTCTGTCCGGCATTGAGGGTTTTGCCGAAGGCGATACGCTCGGCGGCGTCCTTGAGGGGGACCTCGCGGGACACGATGGCCGGGGACTTGCCGCCCAGCTCCAGGGTGACCGGGGTGAGGTTTTCTGCGGCGGCGCGCATGACATGTTTGCCGACGCTGGTGGAGCCGGTGAACAGCAGGTGATCAAAGGGCAGGCGCGAGAACGCCACGCCGACATCGGCCTCGCCGAGCACTACACAGACCAGGTCTTCGGGGAAGATCCGCGCGAACAGTTGCTTGAGCAGCAGTCCGGTGGTCGGGGTCGATTCGCTGAGCTTGAGCATCACTCGATTGCCCGCCGCCAATGCGCTGGCCATCGGGCCGACGGCCAGGTACAACGGGTAATTCCACGGCACGATCACACCGACCACCCCCAGCGGTTGATACACCACTTTCGCTGAAGCGGGCTGGAAAGCAGCACCGACCTTGCGTCGCGACGGTTTCATCCAGCCCTTGAGGTGGCGGCTGGCGTAGTGAATGCCGTGCAGGCTCGGCATCAGTTCGGCGAGCAGGGTTTCATCGGCGCTGCGATGGCTGAAGTCGGCGCTGATGGCCTCGATCAATGCCTGACGCTCGCTGCTCAACAGTTCGCGCAATGCCTTCAGCCATTGCTGGCGCTGTGCGGCGGGTGGCATCGGGTTGAGTGCATAAGCGGCGCGTTGCGCTTCGAACAACCGATCCAGCTCGTCCAGGGGCTGTTGCAACGTCTGCAGATAAGCAATGTCGGCGGTCATCGAAGGCTCCGGATTTTATTGTAGTGGAGGACTTTTTAGAGTCTATGCTCTAGAAAGTCAAATGACTTCCCGGCGCAGCAGTGTTTTATCCATTTCCGGTTAGGTCGTAAGATGCTCCGTCTACGCACTCTGAATTAAAGCTCAAGCCATGGCCCCACGAATAAAAACCAGCGAGCGCATCGTGCAGAACAGCCTGGAGCTGTTCAATCAACAGGGCGAGCGCAGCATCAGTACCAACCACATCGCCGCGCACATGGAGATTTCTCCGGGCAACCTGTACTACCACTTCCCTAACAAGCAGGCGATCATCGCTGTGCTGTTCAGCGAGTACGAAGCGCTGGTAGACAGCTTCTTGCGTCCGCCGCAGGGGCGCGCGGCAACCGTCGAAGACAAGCGTTTCTATCTCAAGGAATTGCTGTCGGCGATGTGGCGTTACCGTTTTCTGCACCGCGATCTCGAACATCTGCTCGACAGCGACCCGGAACTGGCCGCGCGTTACCGACGCTTTTCCCAGCGCTGCGTGATCCAGGGCGCGGCGATCTACGAAGGTTTCGTCGCCGCCGGGATCCTGAAAATGGATCGCGTGCAGATCGAATCGCTGACCCTCAACGCCTGGATCATCCTGACGTCGTGGGTGCGTTTTCTGTGCACCACCCGGGAGAATTCCAATCACCTCAGCGAACAGGCGGTAAAGCGTGGCGTGTACCAGGTGCTGGTGCTGGAGGCGGGATTCGTCACCGAGCAGGCGCGTGAGCAAGTCAATGCCCTGTTCGACGAGTTCTACGTACCGCTGGCCCAGGCCCTCGAAGACGTGCAGTAAACGGTAGTGTTGAAAGCCACCAGGAGCCCCGTTATGCCGATAGCGCAATTGATCAGCCCGCAAGCCCTCGATGCCCGCAAAGAGCAGCCGGGGCTGGTGATTCTCGATTGTCGTTTCGCCCTCGAAGATCCGGACTACGGCCAACGCAGCTACGCCGAAGGGCACATTGCCGGGGCGAGCTTTGCGGACCTGGAGCGTGACCTCAGCGGTAAGGTCGAGAAGGGCGTAACGGGTCGCCATCCATTGCCGGAGCCGGCAGCCTTGATCGAGCGCCTGCAAGCCTGGGGCATCAGCAATGACAGCGAGGTGGTTTTGTATGACGACGGCCCGGGCGCATATGCCGCGCGGGCGTGGTGGTTGCTGGCGTGGCTGGGCAAGCGTGACGGTGTGTTTATCCTCGATGGCGGGCTCAAGGCCTGGCACGCGGCTGGCCTGCCGCTGAGCCTGGATCCGCCAAGCGTGACGCCGGGCAGTTTCACCGGTCAGCCTGACATGCGCCTGCTGCTCAGCGCCGAACAATTGCAGCAGCGCCTCGGCCAACCGACGCTGACCCTGCTCGACGCCCGGGCCTTGCCGCGCTTCAAAGGCGAAGTGGAACCAATCGATCCGGTTGCCGGACATATTCCCGGTGCGCAATGCGCGGCATTCACCGACAACCTCGGGAGCGACGGGCGATTCCTGCCGACGGATCAGCTCAGACAGCGCTTTGCCGTGAAGCTCGGTGAGCGTTCGCCAGCGGACCTGGTTGCCTATTGCGGTTCCGGAGTAACGGCGTGTCACAACCTGTTCGCGCTGTGCCTGGCGGGCTATCCGCTGGGCGCGCTGTACGCCGGGTCGTGGAGCGAGTGGATCAACGAGCCTTCGCGCGGCATTGCCACCGGCGCATAACCACCACAAACCTCCTGTAGGAGTGAGCCTGCTCGCGATAGCGGTTTGTCTGTGAATTCAGCGCTGATTGACACACCGCTTTCGCGAGCAAGCCCGCTCCCCCATAGTCTTGTGCCACAACGCAAAGTCTGATCAAAGCGCAAATCCGTGTGGGAGCGGGCTTGCCCGCGAAGGCGTCGGCACGTCCAGCATGATTGCTGACGGACACACCGCATTGCGAGCAGGCTCACTCCTACAAGAGGTTACTCGGCGCTCACAGACCAGCGGCGGCCAGCCACTGCGGGATACGCCGCTCCAGGTAATATCCGGGCTGACGAACCGAGCCGTCGACGAAACCGACGTGACCGCCACGCGTTTGCAATTCGAACTGCGTACAGTCCGACAGCTCAGCCGCTTGCGGCAGGCTGTGGGGGAACACGAACGGATCGTCCGCGGCCTGAATGATCAGGGTCGGCGTGCGAATTTCGCCGAGGTAGTAGCGGCTTGACGCGCGGCGGTAGTAATCCTCGGCGTCGGTGAAACCGTGCAGTGGCGCCGTCACCCGGCCGTCGAAGTCCCAGAACGTGCGCATGTTTTCCAGCGAGCCGAGCGCCGCCAGTTTTGCCAGCCCGTCCTCACGCCCGTCGTGCTGGAACTGGCGTTGCTTGTTCTTGATGTAAGCGACCATCTCGCGCATGAAGTGCGCCTGATAGACCCGGGAAAAACCCTGACCGATACGGTCGGCACACTGATCAAGGCGGAACGGCACCGACACCGCCACCGCGCCGAGTACGCCGCTGGCGCTGCCGGTTTCGCCCAGATGTTTGAGCAGCACATTGCCGCCCAGTGAATAGCCAACCGCGTACAGCGGTGCCAGCGGGCGCTTGGCGCGCAGGTGTTGGATGGCTTCGGCGAGGTCTTCGCTGGCGCCGGAATGGTAGCTGCGTGGCAACAGGTTCGGTTCGCCGGAACAACCGCGCCAGTTAAGCGCGACGCTGGCCCAGCCCTGATCGGCCAGTGCCTTTTGAATGCCCGCCACGTAGGGCGAATTGGACGAACCCGTCAGGCCATGCAGCACCAGTACCAGCGGTGCCTCGGCGCTGTGCGGGCCGTGCCAGTCGAGGTCGAGAAAGTCGCCATCTTCGAGCCATAAGCGCTCTCGTTCACGTTCGATGTGCACCGTCTTGCGCCACAGCGGCCCCCACAAGGTTTGCAAGTGTGGATTGCCGAGGCCGAAGGCGGGGATAAACCGTTCTGAAGAGGCGGACACGATGGTTCTCGATGCAGCGATGTGATGAGGCCCACAAGGCCGATAGTCAATTTTCGGAATACACAGGCTCATTGTGGCGAGGGAGCAAGCTCCCTCGCCACAGGTACTTGCTCGCCTTGGACTAATCGGCGATGTCTGCCGTGCGCTGCCACAGCGCGTAGTAAACCCGCCCCGACTTCTGTTCACGGTGCAGGCGCCAGTTGCCCGGCAGGCCCAGAGTCGAGGGCGCTGTCTCGCTTTCAGTGTAGATCCACGAATCCGCCGCCAGCCACTGACGTTCTTCCAGCAATGTGCAAACCGCTGGCAGCAGGTTCTGGTTGAACGGCGGGTCGAGGAACACCAGATCGAACGGCGTCGCGGTCTGGGTTTCCAGATAGCGCAGCGCGTCGGCGGTCTGTACCTGACCGTTGGTGCAGCGCAGGGTGCCAAGGTGTTCTTTGAGACTGGAGACGGCAATGTTGCTGGCATCCAGCGCCTGGCCCATGGCCGCGCCACGGGACAGCGCTTCGAGAAACAGCGCGCCGCTGCCGGCGAACGGATCGAGGACTTTGGCCCCCTCAACATACGGCGCGAGCCAGTTGAACAGGGTTTCACGCACGCGATCCGGCGTCGGGCGCAGGCCCGGTGCGTCAGGGAAGCTGAGTTTGCGGCTGCGCCACTGGCCGCCAATGATGCGCAGCTGATTCACGCCGTTGTGCACGTTTTGCGCAGGTTTTTTCGCTGGTCGAGTGGCCATTAATGCTCCGGAACCCCGAGCGGTTGCTCGGCAGGTTTATCAGATGGGGCCGGTAACGGCTCTTGCGGCACGGTCGGGCCGGCGGTAACGATGACCATTTTATCCGTGCTCAGGTGTTTGTTCAGGGCCTCGCGGACTTGTTCCACGGTCAGGCTCTGGGACTGACGCATGAAGTCGTCCAGATAGCTCAGCGGCAGATTATAGAAGCCCATGGCGCCGAGTTGGCCAACGATATCGGCGTTGCTCGCGGTGGACAGCGGGAAACTGCCGGCCAGCTCGCGTTTGGCGTCGTCGAGCTCTTTCTGCGTCGGCCCGCTTTTCAGGTAATCGGCGAGTACGTCCTGCACCAGTTTCAGCGTGCCTTCGCTCATTTGCGCGCGGGTCTGCAGATTGATCATGAACGGGCCGCGGGCTTGCATCGGGCTGAACGCCGAGTACACGCCGTAGGCCAGGCCGCGTTTCTCGCGCACTTCGCTCATCAGGCGCGTACCGAAACCGCCGCCACCGAGAATCTGGTTGCCCATCGACAGCGCCGCATAATCCGGATCGTCACGGTCGATGCCCAGTTGCGCGAGCATCAGGTTGGTTTGCTTGGACGGGAATTCGATGTGGCTGACGCTGGCCTTCGGTTCCTGCGGCTGAGCGATCGGCGCCAGCGCCGGGCCTTTCGGCAGGGCGGAGGAGACCTGATTGGCGATCGCCTCGGCTTCGGCCCGCGACAGGTCGCCGACCAGAGCGATCACCGCGTTGCCCGCCGCGTAGGCCTTGGCGTGGAACTCGCGTAATTGCGCGAGGCTGATCTTCGGCACGCTCTGCGGGTTGCCGTCGCTCGAATGCGCGTACGGGTGATCGCCATACAAGCGCTTCATCAGCTCCAGGCTGGCCAGTTTGCCGGGGTTCTGCTTCTGGTATTCGAAACCGGCGAGCATCTGGTTCTTGATGCGCGCGAAGGAGTCCGCCGGGAAGGTTGGTTTGCCGACCACTTCGGCGAACAGCTTCAACGCAGGTTCACGTTTATCGGCGGCACTCAGGCTGCGCAGGGAGGCCAGCGCCATGTCCTTGAACGCACCGTTACCGAAATCGGCACCGAGGCCTTCGAAACCCTGAGCGATGGCGCCGACGTCTTTGCCGGCGATGCCTTCGTTGAGCATGGCGTTGGTCAGCACCGCGAGGCCAGGGGCGTTGCCGTCCTGACTGCTGCCGGCGGCGAAAATCAGGCGCATGTCGAACATCGGCAGCTCATGGGCTTCGACGAACAGCACTTTCGCACCTTCGGCGGTGTTCCAGGTCTGCACGTCTAGCTTGCGGCTGGCGGGGGCCTTGCCGTCGAGCTCGGCGAGCGATTGCAGTTTCTGGCTGGTTTTGGCGTTATCCAGTGCTTCGCTGGCATGGCTGTCAGCGCTTGGCGACAGGTACACCGCAGCAGAGCCAATCACGGCCACGCCGATCAGGCCGAGCAACAGGCGTGGGGATGTGCGCTTACTCATGAGTCGTCTCCAGTGGCAGGACGTGGGCGACGCTGAGACGTTCGCGGGTGAAATACTTTTTCGCGGCGTTCTGGATGTCTTGCGGAGTCACGCTTTCCAGATCGGCCAGTTCAGTGTCCATCAGCTTCCACGACAGACCGACCGTTTCCAGTTGACCGATAGCGGTGGCCTGGCTGGTGATCGAATCACGTTCGTAGACCAGACCGGCGATGACCTGGGCGCGCACACGTTCCAGCTCTTCGGCAGACGGCGCGGTGGTTTTCAACTGATCGAGCAGTTTCCACAAGCCGGCCTCAGCCTGAGCGAGGGTCTTTTTCTTCTGCGTATTCGGCGTCGCCGACAAGGTGAACAGGCTGTCGCCACGGGTGTAGGCGTCATAGTCCGACGAGCCGCCGGAGACCAGTTCTTCGCCGCGCTCCAGTTGTGTCGGGATGCGCCCGCTGTAGCCGCCGTCGAGCAGGGCGGAGATCAGGCGCAAGGCGTTCACCGAACGCTTGTCTTCAGCCGTCGCAATGCTCGGCACGTTGAAACCGAGCATCAGGCTTGGCAGCTGGGTTTGCACGCGCAGGGTGATCTGGCGTTCGCCGGGCTCGGCCAGTTCCAGCGGCTTTTTCGCCGCCGGCACGTCGCGCTTGGCGACCGGACCGAAATAGCGCTGGGCGAGGGTTTTCACTTCGTCCGGGGTGACGTCACCGACCACCACCAGCGTGGCGTTGTTCGGCGCGTACCAGGATTGGTACCAGTGGCGCAGCTCTTCGACCTTCATGCGTTCCAGGTCGGCCATCCAGCCGATGGTCGGCGTGTGGTAGCCGCTGGCCGGGTAGGCCATGGCCTTGTAGCGCTCGTAGGCCTTGGACATCGGCTTGTCATCGGTGCGCAGGCGGCGCTCTTCCTTGATGACTTCGATTTCCTTGGCGAACTCGTCGGCGGGCAGGCGCAGATTGGCCATGCGGTCGGCTTCCAGCTCGAAGGCCACGCCGAGGCGGTCGCGGGCCAGCACTTGGTAATACGCCGTGAAGTCGTCGCTGGTGAACGCGTTCTCTTCGGCACCGAGGTCGCGCAGGATCAGCGAGGCTTCGCCGGGGCCGACTTTTTCGCTGCCCTTGAACATCATGTGTTCGAGCGCGTGGGACAGGCCGGTCTGGCCCGGGGTCTCATAGCTGGAGCCAACCTTGTACCAGATCTGCGAAACAACCACCGGCGCACGATGGTCCTCGCGCACGACAACCTTGAGGCCGTTGTCGAGGGTGAATTCATGGGTCGGTTGCGGGTCGGCCGCCAGGGCCGAAAGGGGCAGGCAGACTGCGCTGAGCAGCAGGCCGGCAGCGCGGCGGGCTAGAGCATTCATTCGTTTTTCAACCTGTTGGGCTGCCCGCTTGGTCTTAGCCTAGGCGGGCGAGGAGGTGCTAGGATACTGATCCGTTTTACCGGCGACCACGTCTATCAGGTTCAGCGACCTGACAAGGCTGAATGGGTTTGCGGCACAAAGCAGCGGTTTGGCAACCAGACGCTGCCTTTTCGCCGATTTTCACCGGTATAGACCATCGTTAAAACGATCCTTGAGGTGCTTCGGGTGCCTCGACAAAATGTTGCGCGTGAACAAGCTGGATGAAACACAGTCTGTTCTGCATCGAATATTTATTTGCCGGGGCGCCCTGTTGGCGCGTCGCTACCGTGAGATAGCCGTCCTCCATGTTTGGTTCCAACGACGACAAGAAGACCCCAGCTGCGGCTGGCGAGAAGAAAAGCCTGTTCGGATGGCTGCGGAAGAAACCGCAGGAAACCGTCGTCGAACAGCCGCCCGCGATTCCTGAGCCGGCTCCGGCGCCAGCACCTGTAATAGAAGAAGAGCCGGCACCGATTGTTCTGCCGATCGCCGAGCCGGTGCTGCAACCGCAGGCAGAAGCCGAGCCTGAAACGCCGGCCGCTGCCGAGTTGCCGCTGACGTCCGCCGCCGAGCCGAGGCTGACCTTGCCGGTAGCGGAAGAGCCGGCTGCCTTCGTCGAAGAAGCTGCGCCGCAGGTGACGTCAGTGACTCCAGCGCCGGTTGCCGTGGTTGCTGCGGAGCCTGAGCCTGCACCGGTTGTTGAGCAAGCGCCGGCCATTTCCGAGCCGAACACACGGGTTGCCCAGCCGTCCGAGCCTGAGCCTGCACCGATTGCCGCTGCGTCAGTTACCCCGGTTGCGACTGCAGTCGTGCCGGTTGAAGCCCCCGTAGAAACGCCGGTCGAAACCCCGCGCAGCGAAGAAACCAAGGCCGGTTTCTTCGCCCGCCTCAAGCAGGGTCTGTCGAAGACCAGCGCGAGTATCGGCGAGGGCATGGCCAGCCTGTTCCTTGGGCGCAAGACCATCGACGATGAACTGCTCGACGACCTCGAAACCCGCCTGCTCACCGCTGACGTAGGCGTCGAAGCCACCACGCAAATCATTCAGCGCCTGACCCAGAAGGTTGCGCGCAAGGAGCTGGCTGACGCCGACGCGCTGTACAAATCCCTGCAGGCCGAGCTGGCAGCAATGCTCAAACCAGTCGAACAGCCGCTGAAAATCGCCTCGCAGAACAAGCCGTTCGTGATTCTGGTGGTTGGCGTCAACGGCGCCGGCAAAACCACCACCATTGGCAAGCTGGCGAAGAAGCTGCAACTGGAAGGCAAGAAAGTCATGCTGGCCGCCGGCGATACCTTCCGTGCCGCGGCCGTGGAGCAATTGCAGGTCTGGGGCGAGCGCAACAAGATCCCGGTCATCGCTCAGCACACCGGTGCTGACTCCGCGTCGGTGATCTTCGACGCCGTGCAGGCCGCCAAGGCCCGTGGCATCGACGTACTGATCGCTGACACCGCCGGGCGCCTGCACACCAAAGACAACCTGATGGAAGAGCTGAAAAAGGTTCGCCGGGTCATTGGCAAGCTCGACGCCGACGCGCCGCACGAAGTGCTGCTGGTGCTCGACGCCGGTACTGGCCAGAACGCCATCAACCAGGCCAAGCAATTCAACCAGACCGTCGAACTGACCGGGCTGGCGCTGACCAAGCTCGACGGCACCGCCAAGGGTGGGGTGATTTTCGCCCTGGCCAAGCAGTTCGGCCTGCCGATCCGCTACATCGGTGTCGGCGAAGGCATCGACGATTTGCGTACCTTTGAAGCCGAACCCTTTGTCCAGGCACTGTTTGCCGAGCGGGAGCGTTCATGATTCGTTTCGAACAGGTCGGTAAGCGCTACCCGAACGGTCACGTCGGCTTGCATGAGCTGAGCTTTCGAGTCCGTCGTGGCGAGTTCTTGTTTGTCACCGGCCACTCCGGGGCCGGTAAATCCACGCTGTTGCGCCTGTTGCTGGCGATGGAACGCCCGACCAGCGGCAAACTGCTGCTCGCCGGGCAAGACCTGAGCACCATCAGCAACGCGCAGATCCCGTTTTTGCGCCGGCAAATCGGTGTGGTGTTCCAGAATCATCAGTTGCTGTTTGATCGCACGGTGTTCAACAACGTCGCCTTGCCGCTGCAGATTCTCGGCCTGTCCAAGGCCGAAATCGCCAAGCGCGTCGATTCGGCGCTGGAGCGCGTTGCGCTGTCGGATAAAACTGATCTGTACCCGGGCGACCTGTCCACTGGTCAGCAACAGCGCGTCGGCATTGCCCGCGCCATTGTTCACCGCCCGGCCTTGCTGCTGGCGGATGAGCCGACCGGTAACCTCGACCCGCGTCTGGCCGCCGAAATCATGGGCGTGTTCGAAGACATCAACCGTCTGGGCACCAGCGTGCTGATTGCCAGTCACGACCTGGCGCTGATCGCGCGCATGCGTCATCGCATGCTGACTCTGCAACGCGGCCGCTTGATCGGCGACGGGGAGGCCGGGGTATGAGTGCAACACGCAGTCCGAAGGTTTCCGAGCGCGTGGCCCCGAAGGCCGCCGACCCGCAACCGCAGAAAAAGAAAAAACATGACGATGACGACGGTCCGGACTTTGCCACGCTGTTCCGCGCCTGGATTGAAAGCCATCGCGCCAGCCTGCTCGACAGCCTGCGCCGTCTCGGCAAACAGCCGATCGGCAGCTTCTTCACCTGCATGGTGATGGCCGTTGCGTTGAGTCTGCCGATGGGGCTTTCGCTGTTGCTTAACAACGTCGAGCGTCTCGGTGGCTCCTGGCAGCGCGCGGCACAGATTTCGCTGTACCTGCAACTCGACGCAAGTCCCGAGCAGGGCGAGTCACTGCGTGAGCAGATCAAAGGCATGCCCGGCGTCGCTGATGCCGAATATGTCGGTCGCGATCAGGCACTGGAGGAGTTCCAACAGCAGTCCGGCCTGGGCGAAGCCCTGCGTGAGTTGCCTGAGAACCCTTTGCCGGGTGTGGTTTTAGTCACACCGAACGAAGTCGACAAGCCGACACTCGAAGCATTAAGACAAAAACTTTCCGAGCTGCCCAAGGTACAACAGGCGCAACTTGATCTAGTCTGGGTCGAGCGTCTGGCCGCCATCCTCAAGCTGGGCGACCGCTTTGTCTTCGGTCTGACTGTGCTTTTGGTGTCTGCATTACTTTTGGTGATAGGCAATACCATTCGTCTTCATATTGAAAACCGCCGCACCGAGATAGAAGTGATTAAACTCGTCGGCGGCACTGACAGTTATGTGCGCCGCCCTTTCCTTTATATGGGCGCGTTGTATGGCTTCGGTGCAGGGCTGTTGTCCTGGGGCGTTTTGGCGTTCGGCCTGAACTGGCTGAACGATGCGGTGGTTGGACTGGCCGGCTTGTACGGCAGTGATTTCGCCCTGGCCGGCGTGCCAGTGGCCGACGGTCTGTCGCTCTTGCTTGGCGCGGTGCTGTTGGGTTATATCGGTGCATGGATTGCAGTCGCACGTCATCTCAGGGAGCTGGCGCCGAAGTAGAATCTTTTTTGCGCGTGATTGACCTTGCGGTTTTTATGGGAACTTGTACCTGAGTTCCCGGTCAATTTTTCGCAGTGCCGAGAGGCACGAGTATGTGAGTGGGAGGTTTTTTCGTATGACCAATTCTTTGCAACCTGCGTATGCGTTGGTTCCGGGTGCGAACCTGGAAGCTTACGTGCACACCGTCAACAGCATTCCATTGCTGACGCCGGAGCAGGAGCGTGAACTGGCCGAGAGTCTCTACTATGAGCAGGATTTGGGGGCGGCTCGGCAGATGGTGCTCGCCCACCTGCGTTTTGTCGTACACATTGCCCGTAGCTATTCCGGCTACGGTCTGGCTCAGGCTGACCTGATCCAGGAAGGTAACGTCGGCCTGATGAAGGCCGTGAAGCGTTTCAACCCGGAAATGGGTGTGCGTCTGGTGTCGTTCGCCGTGCACTGGATCAAGGCGGAAATTCACGAGTTCATCCTGCGCAACTGGCGCATTGTGAAAGTCGCGACCACCAAGGCCCAGCGCAAGCTGTTCTTCAACCTGCGCAGCCAGAAGAAACGTCTGGCGTGGCTGAACAACGAGGAAGTCCACCGTGTGGCGGAAAGCCTCGGCGTCGAGCCGCGGGAAGTGCGTGAGATGGAAAGTCGTCTGACCGGCCATGACATGGCCTTCGACCCGGCTGCAGAGGCCGACGATGACAGCGCTTTCCAGTCGCCGGCCAACTATCTGGAAGACCACCGGTACGACCCGGCGCGTCAACTGGAAGATGCCGACTGGAGCGACAACTCGAACACCAACCTGCACGAAGCCCTGGAAGTGCTGGACGAGCGCAGCCGTGACATCCTCTATCAGCGCTGGCTGGCTGAAGAGAAAGCCACGCTGCACGACCTGGCGCAGAAGTACAACGTGTCGGCCGAGCGAATTCGTCAGCTCGAGAAGAGCGCGATGAACAAGCTCAAGTTGTCGATCGCCGCGTAACTGGCGAATCAGTAACAAAAAACGCCCCGATCAGCGATGATCGGGGCGTTTTGATTTCCGGTTCCACACAAAACCCCTGTAGGAGTGAGCCTGCTCGCGATAGCGGTGTATCAGGCAACATCTTCGTTACTGACAAACCGCTATCGCGAGCAGGCTCACTCCTACACTGGATCTTCAGTGTTATTCCGACCAAGGCGCGCGCCGCGAATCATTCAACCCCAGCAAGTAACTGTCCCCACCCAACTGACTCATCTGCTGCCGAATCCAACCAGCCCGGCGAGACACATAACCAGTCGGATGACTCGCGCTCCACACCCGCGGATTGGGCAGCACCGCCGCCAGGTAACTCGCCTGCTGGCGCGACAACGACCTCGCGCTCACGCCAAAGTGATGCCGGGCCGCCGCTTCAGCGCCAAACACGCCGTCATCCCATTCGACGCTGTTCAGGTACACCTCAAGAATTCGCTGCTTGGGCCAGAACACCTCGATCAGCGCGGTGAACCACGCTTCCAGGCCCTTGCGCAGATAGCTGCGGCCAGACCACAGAAACAGGTTTTTCGACACTTGCTGACTCAAGGTGCTGGCGCCGCGAATCGAGCCGCCCAGTTCGTTATGGGCCAGTGCGGCCTGGATCGCGCGCAGATCGAAGCCCCAATGCTCGGGAAATTTCTGGTCCTCGCCGGCTATCACAGCCACCTTGAGGTCGTCGGAGATCTCGTCCCACGGCTTCCAGCTGCGTTGCAGATCGATCGGCTCACCGTCGACCCAGGACTCGATCTTGCGTTCGACCATCAACGCCGTTCCCGGCGGTGGCACAAAGCGAAACACCAACACCAGCAAGACACTGCCACCGGCGAACCAGAGCAGGGCCTTTGTGAGACGACGGAAAATTGAACGCAGCATAGAGATGGCTTGGCCGAACCCGTGGAGCGGGCCATTATACAGACCCTGCCGAACGCGTCTGACTGGAGTTCCCCATGCTGCGTGGCTTTTTGATGCTGGCCGCTTTTTTCGGCTTTACCGGTGTGGCGCTGGGCGCCTTTGCCGCCCATGGCCTTAAAAACCGTCTGACCCCGGAATACCTGGCGATTTTTCACACCGGCGTCACCTACCAACTGGTGCACACACTCGCATTGTTCGGCGTCGCGCTGCTGGCCACGCAGATACCGGGGCGACTGGTGACCTGGGCCGGCGTTTCCTTCACGGTCGGCATTTTGCTTTTCTCCGGCAGCCTGTATCTGCTGACCACCACCGGCATCAGCAAGCTCGGCATCATCACCCCGTTCGGCGGCCTCGCGTTTCTCATCGGTTGGGTTTGCCTCGGCCTCGCCGCTTGGCGCTTGCAGCTAACCGCTTGACGCTTGGTACTGACCTTTAGGTCATGATCGGGCTAGAATGCCAGCCCCTAAAAATGATGGCGGCGTTGTGCATGCACATTCAGTTGAACGGTGAGCCCTTTGAATTGCCCGACGGTGAAACCGTTGCGGGCCTGATCACCCGTCTGGAATTGACCGGACGCCGGGTGGCGGTCGAGCTCAATCTGGACATCGTCCCGCGCAGCCAGCATGCCGATACCCCATTGAACGACGGCGATAATGTCGAAGTCGTCCACGCCATCGGCGGCGGCTGATCGCCCCGGCCCGCAAGGGCAAGCATTCTGCAAGACCCTCACCCTTGAAGAGGATTTCCCATGAGCATCGTTCGTAGCGACAAGCCTTTTGTGCTGGCCGGTCGTACTTACCAGTCGCGTTTGCTGGTTGGTACCGGCAAGTACCGTGACATGGAAGAAACCCGCCAGGCCATCGAAGCCTCGGGCGCCGAGATCGTCACCTTCGCCGTGCGCCGCACCAACCTGGGCCAGATCGAAGGCGAGCCGAACCTGCTCGAAGTGCTGTCGCCGGATCGCTACACCTTCCTGCCGAACACCGCCGGTTGCTACGACGCCATCGAAGCGGTGCGCACCTGCCGCCTCGCTCGTGAGCTGCTCGATGGCCACAACCTGGTGAAGCTGGAAGTGCTGGCCGACCAGAAAACCCTGTTCCCCAACGTGATCGAAACCCTCAAGGCCGCCGAAACGCTGGTCAAGGAAGGCTTCGACGTGATGGTCTACACCAGCGATGACCCGATCATCGCCCGGCAACTGGCGGAAATCGGCTGCATCGCCGTGATGCCGCTGGCCGGTCTGATCGGTTCCGGTCTGGGCATCTGCAATCCGTACAACCTGCAGATCATCCTTGAAGAAGCGAAGATCCCGGTGCTGGTCGATGCCGGCGTCGGCACCGCTTCCGACGCGACCATCGCCATGGAACTGGGTTGCGACGCCGTACTGATGAACTCGGCCATCGCCCACGCCCAGCAGCCGGTAATGATGGCCCAAGCCATGCAACACGCGATCGTCGCGGGCCGTCTGGCGTACCTCGCCGGCCGCATGCCGAAAAAACTCTATGCCAGCGCCTCTTCGCCGCTGGATGGTCTGATCAAGTAAGAGCCATTGATGACTGAATCGAACGACACGCCTGTCCAGCCGGACGAAGGCGACGAGCGCCAACACCGTCGCATCAAGAGTTTCGTGATGCGCGCCGGGCGCATGACCGAAGGCCAGCAACGCGGCCTGGATCAGGGCGCGCCGCTGTACGTGCTGCCGCTGGCCGATGCGCCGGTCGATTACGACCAGGTGTTCGGCCGCTCGGCACCGCGCTCGCTGGAAATCGGTTTCGGCATGGGCCACTCGCTGCTGGAAATGGCCGCGGCGGCGCCGGAGCAGGATTTTATCGGCGTTGAAGTGCACCGTCCGGGTGTCGGCGCGCTGCTCAATGGCGTACTGACCCAAGGTCTGACCAATCTGCGGGTCTACGATTGCGATGCGATCGAAGTGCTCAACCGTTGCATCGCCGACAACAGCCTCGATCGCCTGATGCTGTTCTTCCCCGATCCGTGGCATAAAAGCCGTCACCACAAACGCCGTATCGTCCAGGCCTCGTTTGCCGAACTGGTGCGCAGCAAGTTGAAGGTCGGCGGTATTCTGCACATGGCCACCGACTGGGAACCGTACGCCGAGTACATGCTGGAAGTAATGAACGTCGCCCCGGGCTACCGCAACCTCGCCGAAGACGGCAAGTGCGTGCCGCGCCCGGCCGAACGCCCGATCACCAAGTTCGAACGCCGCGGCGAACGACTGGGGCATGGCGTGTGGGATCTGAAGTTCGAAAAGATCGCTTAAGCATCACGCAACAAAAACTGTGGGAGCGGGCTTGCTCGCGAAGGCGTCGTTTCAGACAACACTAATGTTGAATGATCTACCGCTTTCGCGAGCAAGCCCGCTCCCACAGTTGTTTTGGGGTGTTAGCGGACTCAGCGGCGATCAGCGACTACGCCAATCAACACCAGCACCACCAGCAACACCGGCGCGAGGCTGTAGTTGTTGAACTGGCTCAAACCCTTGATCACCCACGGCGTGGCGTAGATCAGCGCGGCGCCGCTGCCTATCACACATAATAGGGCCATCAATGGCACGCGCAGGGCGCCGGCGATGCTGCCCAGGCGTTGCTCGACCCAGCCTTTGAAATCGGCGCCAAACAGCACCAGCAGGCAACCGACCAGCGCCAGAGCGATTTCCGAGAGGTTGCTGCGGCTCCAGCGGGAGACAGTGGCGAGCAGGTCGAGTATCAAATCCATGGGTTTTCCTTGGGCTGCCGTTCGGGGTTGGGCTCAGTTCAAAAATTGTTGCAGCAAATCATTGAGGAACAACTGGCCGCGTTCGGTGGCCGCCAGACGTGACGGTTCGACCTGCAACAGACCGCTTTGTTCGGCCTCTCGCCGGCCTTCGGCAAGCGTGTCCAGAGACAGACCGGTACGCTCGCTGTACAGGCGCGAGTCCACCCCGGCGGTCAGACGCAGGGCATTCATCAGGAATTCGAACGGCATTTCGTCATTGCTCAGCGATTTCTCGCCGGCCTGAAAGCTTTTCGTCGGATTCAGATAGTCTTTCGGCAGGCGGGTCTTCCAGGTCCGCACAATGCGCCCGTCCGGATGACTCAGCTTGCCATGCGCACCGGCGCCGATGCCGATGAAATCGCCGAAGCTCCAGTAATTGAGGTTATGCCGCGCCGGCCGCCCGGCCTGGGCATACGCCGACACTTCGTATTGCGCGTAACCATGCTCGGCCAGCAGCGCCTGCCCGGCCTCCTGAATGTCCCACAGCGTGTCGTCTTCCGGCAGCACCGGCGGCTGATTCCAGAACACCGTGTTCGGCTCCAGCGTCAGCTGATACCACGAGATATGCGTCGGATTCAGCGCGATGGCCTGACGCAGGTCGCTCAACGCATCGTCCAGCGATTGACCGGGCAAACCGTGCATCAAGTCGAGGTTGAAGTTGTCGAACCCGGCCTGCCGCGCCATGCCGGCAGCGCGCACCGCTTCGTCGCCGTTGTGAATTCGGCCCAGCGCCTCAAGCTTTTCCTGCTGGAAACTCTGGATGCCGATCGACAGGCGATTGATGCCCAACTGACGGTACGCCACGAACTTCTCTTGTTCGAAGGTGCCCGGGTTAGCCTCAAGGGTGATTTCGATATCGCTGGCGAACGGGATGCGCTGCTCGACACCCTTCAGCAAGCGTCCGAGCGCCTCGGCACTGAACAGACTTGGCGTGCCACCACCGAAGAAAATCGAGCTGATTTCACGGCCATAAACAGCGTGCAGATCCTCATCGAGATCGGCCAGCAACGCGTCGACGTATTCCTGCTCCGGCAGCACGGGGCTGGCGGTGTGCGAGTTGAAGTCGCAATAAGGGCATTTGCGCACACACCACGGGATGTGGATGTACAGCGCCAGGGGCGGCAAGGTTGGCAGCGGCGCCCGAGGCGAAGACGCGGCGCCGCCGAAGATCAGCGACGACGCGGAAGAATCAGTGGTCATTTCAGGCCCAGACGCTGGCGCAGCAGATCCATTGCACGGGCGCGGTGGCTGATCTGGTTCTTGTCGGCCGGGCTCAACTCGGCACTGGAGCAGTCGCGCTCCGGCACCCAGAACAACGGGTCATAACCGAAGCCGTGTTCGCCGCTGGCAGCGGTGAGGATGCGCCCGTGCCACAGACCTTCGCAGAGGATCGGCAGCGGATCGTCGGCATGCCGCACCAGCGCCAATACGCAAACGAATTGCGCGCCACGCTCGGCTTGGGGCACGTCTTTCAGCGCATCGAGCAGTTTGGCGTTGTTGGCCGCATCGCCCTTGCCGTCGGCATAACGCGCCGAATAGATCCCCGGCGCGCCGCCGAGGAAATCCACCGCCAGCCCGGAATCGTCGGCCAGTGCCGGCAAGCCGGAGATACGCGCGGCGTTGCGTGCCTTGAGAATGGCGTTCTCGACGAACGACAGACCGGTTTCTTCCGGCTCGACCTTGCTCCACTCGCCAATTGAACGCAGTTGCACCGATTCGCCGAGCATGGCCTGAAGTTCTTTGAGTTTGCCGGCGTTATGGCTGGCCAGTACGAGCTGCTTGATGTTCATCATTCGCCGGGGAAGAGTTCTTGGTTGAAGTGGATAGTGTGGGTCTTGTCGCCGTTCTGCACCTTGATTTCAAAGGTGCGGGTTTCCTGCTGCGGCACCGGGTACTGGGCGATGTAGTAGATCGCGCCCTGCTCGGTGACCTGGCGAAAACTCAGCGGCACGCTTTGGCTGGTCAGGTCTTTGACCGTGCCGGTGACGCTGGCGATCAGCGGTTTGCCGTGCTTCATCACCGAAACGTTGATCACGCCCTGATGCTTGCTGCGGATCAGCTCGGCAGCCTTGGCGATGTCTGGTTGCAGGAACGTCGAATTGAAGGTGTTGTAGTGCACCGTGATGTCGCCAAAGGTTTCCTTGCGTTCACCCTTGATGACGTCCGCCGCGATGGCGCCAGCGCTCAGGCAGGCAGTGAGTAACAACAACGCTAGACGACTCATGTTCGTGCTCCTCGAAATGGCTCGGCTCAGACCGCGACCTTGTGGTCCGCCAGTTGCGGGCTGCTGACGCGGTAGATACCGATTTCACCTAACAGATTAGGCCATAGCTTACTGGCCCACCCGTGGCGGTGCTGTTGATCCACGGCAAGCCGATCAATGACCTTCGCATCACGTTCGCGGCACAGTTCTTCGAAATCCTCGAACGTGCAGAAGTGGATGTTCGGCGTGTTGTACCAGGTGTAAGGCAGAAATTCCGACACCGGCATGCGGCCCTTGCTCGCCAGGTACCAGCGGCAGCGCCAGTGGCCGAAGTTCGGGAAAGTGATGATGCACTGGCGGCCGACGCGAAGCATTTCGTCGAGGATCTTGTCCGGGTAGTGCACGGCTTGCAGGGCCTGGGTCATGACGACGATGTCGAAACTGTTGCTGGCGAAGTTGCCCAGCCCTTTGTCCAGGTCCTGCTCAATGACGTTGATGCCCTTGGCCACGCACTCGGCGATGTTCTCGGCGTCGTTTTCCAGGCCATAACCGGTGACGTTCTTGTTGTCGCGCAGCCAGGTCAGCAGTTCGCCGTCACCGCAACCAAGGTCGAGGACGCGGCTGCCGGCGGGGATCCATTCCTGGATGATTTCCAGATCAGCTCTCATGGCTTTCTCACAACGAAATGCGGTTCATGTAATTGCCGAACGCCTGCAAATAACGCGGGATCGGAATCAGGAAGGCGTCGTGGCCCTGCGGCGCGTCGATTTCCAGGTAGCTGACGTCTTTGCGCGCGGCCATCAGCGCGTCCACCAATTCCCGCGAACGGGCCGGGGAGAAGCGCCAGTCAGTGGTGAATGACATCACGCAGAATTTCGCCGTGGCGTTTTCGAAGGTTTTTGCCAGATCATCGTCGAAGTTCGCCGCCGGATCGAAGTAGTCCAGCGCCTTGGTCATCAGCAAGTAGGTATTGGCATCGAAACGACCGGAGAACTCCTCGCCCTGATAGCGAAGGTAGCTTTCGACCTGGAACTCGACACTGTGGAAGTCGTAGTTAAGCTTTTCGCTCTTCAGGCCCCGGCCGAATTTCTCGCCCATGGAGTCATCGGACAGGTAGGTGATGTGCCCAACCATGCGCGCCAGCATCAGGCCGCGCTTGGGGATCACGCCCGCTTCCTGGAACGAGCCGCCATGGAATTCCGGGTCGGTGAGGATCGCCTGACGCGCGACTTCGTTGAAGGCGATGTTCTGCGCCGACAGCTTCGGCGCCGAAGCGATGGCCAGGCAGTGACGCACGCGATCCGGGTAGGTGATGGTCCATTGCAGCGCCTGCATGCCGCCGAGGCTGCCGCCGATGACCGCCGCCCACTGGCCAATGCCGAGCACGTCAGCGAGACGCGCCTGGCTGTGCACCCAGTCTTCCACGGTGAGCACCGGGAAGTCGGCGCCGAACGGCTTGCCGGTCTCCGGGTTGACGCTGCTCGGGCCGGTGGAGCCGTTGCAGCCGCCGAGGTTGTTCAGGCTGACCACGAAGAACTTGTTGGTGTCGATCGGCTTGCCCGGGCCGATGCAGCTGTCCCACCAACCGGGCTTGCGGTCATCGACGCTGTGATAACCGGCGGCGTGATGATGGCCGGACAGGGCGTGGCAGATCAGCACGGCGTTGCTCGCCTGCGCATTGAGCGTGCCGTAGGTTTCGTAGATCAGGTCATAGGCGGCCAGCGAACGACCACAGGCCAGCGCCAGCGGTTCGCTGAAATGCGCGGTTTGCGGCGTTACCAGACCAACAGAATCGGGGGGAAAGGCAGTTGGCATCGACCCTGCTCTCGTTGAAATGAGGCGTAAGTCTAAAGACCGGGGGGGTTAGCGGCAAGCAACGATCGGGTCTGCGGTTATTCAGCTATATCGAGGTGTGCCCATCGCGAGCAGGCTCACTCCTACAGGGGGAACGCATTCCAAATGTAGGAGTGAGCCTGCTCGCGATGAACGATGACACGGTCAACTCGCCGGACGCTAAAAATCCGGGAGCTTCTACCCAAGCGGTTTACATCAGCAGACGCAGAATCTCCGGCATCATCGTCATCGCCGCCAGATTGTTGATGACCAGCATGTCGATCAATTTCAGCGCGAGGAAAGCGAAGATCGGCGAAAGGTCCAGGCCGCCCAGGTTCGGCAGGAAGCGGCGGAACGGCGCCAGTGCCGGTTCGCAGATCTGGTTGACCAGTTCGGCGCCCGGATTGTGGCTGCCCGGTGCGACCCACGACAGGATCACGCTGATGATCAGGGCGAAGAAGAAAATCTTCAGGAACAGCGCGGTGACACCGATCAGCGACCAGATCAACAGTTGCAGCGGATTGCCGGTGGTGCCATAGGTCAGCAGCAGGGTCAGCGCCATCAGCAGCAGTTGCACCAGGATCGCCAGCACCAGCGACGACATGTCGAGGCCGAACAGGCTCGGGATGATCCGGCGCAGAGGCTTGAGCAGCGGCTGGGTGGCTTTGACGATGAACTGGCACAGCGGGTTATAAAAATTCGCCCGCACCAGTTGCAGGACGAAGCGCATCAGCACGATCAGCAAATACAGGCTGCCGAGGGTTTGCAGCACGTAAACCGCTGCGGTGTTCAATCCGATCATGAAAGGCTCCTTATTTGCCCAGTTGTTCGGCCATTTCGGCCGAGCGGTGCGCGGCGGCGCCGAGTGCGGTTTCGACCAGCGCTTCGAAGCCGCCAGCCTGGAATGATTTGATCGCCGCTTCCGTCGTGCCGTTTGGCGAGGTCACGCGGCGGCGCAGTTCGGCGGCGTCAACGTCGCTGGACACCGCCATGTGCGCGGCGCCCAGCGCGGTTTGCGCGGTCAGCTGTTCAGCGATTGCCTTGGGCAGGCCGAGTTTCACGCCGGCAGCGGTCATGGCTTCGATCAGCAGGAAGAAGTACGCCGGGCCTGAGCCTGAGACCGCCGTGACTGCGTCGAGTTGCTGTTCTTCTTCCAGCCACAGGGCGATGCCAACGGCGGACAGTAGCTCTTCGGCTTGCTGACGCTGCTCGGCGGTTACCTCGTCGGTGGCGTACAAGCCGCTGACGCCCTGACGCAGCAGCGCCGGGGTATTGGGCATGCAGCGCACGATCGGCTGCTCGCCGAGCCACGCGGTCATGCTCGCACAGGTGATGCCGGCGGCAATCGACACCACCAGTTGATGCGGCTTCAGGCTCGGGCGGAGCGCCTCGCACACGGCTTTCATCGCCTGTGGCTTGACCGCCAGCACGATGACATCGACGCCGTCGATGGCCTGGGCATTATCGGCAAAGGTTTCGATGCCGTGTTCGGCGCTGACTTTGGCGCGGGTTTCTTCGCCCGGATCGCTGGCGCGGATCTGCGCCGCTTCCAGACCCTTGGCGCGCAAGCCGCCAATCAGACTGGCCGCCATGTTGCCCGCACCGATAAACGCAATACGTGTGTTGCTCATGTGTGGTCCTTATCTGGAAACGTTCAAGACTGGGAATAATCTCTGGCGCCAAACAGCGCGGTACCGATCCGCACCCAGGTGGCGCCTTGGGCGATGGCCGACTCGAGGTCGTGGCTCATGCCCATGGACAATGTGTCGAGTGGCAGATTGAGGCTCGCCTGCAATGTCTGCACGGCGGCGAAGGCAGCATCTTGCTCGGCGCGCGCTTCGGTCGGCTCGGGAATCGCCATCAAACCGCGCAAGTGCAAACGCGGTAGTTGGCTGATGGCCTCGGCCAGCGCTGGCAGATCGGCCGGGGTGCAGCCGGATTTACTCGCTTCGCCGCTGACATTCACCTGAATGCAGATGTTCAGCGGCGGCAGCTCGGCCGGGCGTTGTTCGGACAGGCGTTGGGCAATTTTCAGGCGATCCACGGAGTGCACCCAGTCGAAATGCTCGGCAATCGCGCGAGTCTTGTTCGATTGAATGGGGCCGATGAAGTGCCAGATCAAGGGCAGGTCGGCCAGTTCCAGCTGTTTGCTCAAGGCCTCCTGCAGGTAGTTCTCACCGAAGTCGCGCAGGCCGGCGGCATAGGCTTCACGCAGGGCCTGGGCAGGTTTGGTCTTGCTCACGGCGAGTAGCTGGACGCTGTTTTCAGGTCGTCCGGCAGCGGCAGTCGCGGCCTGAATGCGTGAACTAACGAGGGCGATGTTGTCTGCTATCGTGGACATCAAGAGGCGCCGGCGGTCTGTAGGTTCGCGGCATTCTACTGGAATTGAGGGACGCTATGGATATCACTGAACTGCTGGCCTTCAGCGCCAAACAGGGCGCTTCCGACCTGCACCTGTCGGCCGGCCTGCCGCCGATGATCCGTGTCGATGGTGATGTGCGGCGGATCAATCTGCCAGCGCTGGACCACAAGCAAGTACACGAATTGATCTACGACATCATGAACGACACCCAGCGGGTCGACTTCGAGAAAAATCTGGAAACCGATTTTTCCTTCGATGTGCCCGGTGTCGCGCGGTTTCGGGTCAACGCGTTCAACCAGAACCGTGGCGCTGGCGCGGTGTTCCGCACCATTCCGTCGAAAGTGCTGAGCATGGAAGACCTCGGCATGGGCGATGTTTTCCGCAAGATCACCGATGCGCCGCGCGGGCTGGTGCTGGTGACCGGGCCGACCGGCTCCGGCAAATCGACTACGTTGGCGGCAATGATCGATTACCTGAACACCCATCGGCATCACCACATTCTGACCATTGAAGATCCGATCGAATTTGTTCATGAATCGCGCAAATGCCTGATCAATCAGCGCGAAGTTCATCGCGATACCCGCAGTTTCGCTACGGCGCTTCGTTCGGCGCTACGTGAAGATCCGGACGTGATTCTGGTTGGCGAGATGCGCGATCTGGAAACCATTCGCCTGGCGCTGACCGCCGCTGAGACCGGACATCTGGTGTTCGGCACGTTGCACACGACCTCGGCGGCCAAGACCATCGACCGCGTGGTCGACGTGTTTCCCGGGGACGAGAAGTCCATGGTCCGTTCGATGCTGTCGGAGTCATTACTGGCGGTGGTGTCGCAGACGCTGATCAAGAAGATCGGCGGCGGGCGGGTGGCGGCGCACGAAATCATGCTGGGGACGTCGGCGATCCGCAATCTGATTCGAGAAGACAAGGTGGCGCAGATGTATTCAGCGATTCAGACCGGTGGGTCGTTGGGCATGCAGACACTGGACATGTGCCTGAAGGATCTGGTGACCAAGGGCTTGATCAGCCGCGAGCACGCGCGGGAAAAGGCGCGTACCCCGGATAATTTCTGAGGGTCTGTGGTGCGGCTGCCGGCCCCTTCGCGAGCAGGCTCGCTCCCACATTAAACCGCATTCCTTCAGCTGGAATGCTGTCACCTGTGGGAGCGAGCCTGCTCGCGAAGAGGCCGGTACTGCTGGAGCTAATCCTGGATCAATCAGATCAGCGCTGAACTACGCGCAACTGCTGTTGCTCTTTCGGCAACACCCGCTTGGCCATGACGTAGTGCTTCTGCCAGTACGGCTTGTTCAGCGTGTCGATGCTTACCGCTTTGCCGCGGCGCGGGGCGTGGATGAAGCGGTCGTTGCCCAGGTAGATGGCAACGTGATTGACCCGACGGCTCTTGATGTTGAAGAAAATCAGGTCGCCCGGCTTCAGATCCTTGCGCTCGACTTTCTCGCCGTGACCGCTGGCCATGGCATTGGAGGTGCGTGGCAGGTCGAAGGTGGCGTCGTTGAACGCGTATTTCACCAGGCCGCTGCAATCAAAGCCTTTACTTGGGCTGCTGCCGCCCCAACGATAAGGTGTACCGAGAACGTTCACCGCACGGCTCAGCACGTTACTGCTTTCCTTGCTCGCCATCGGTGGCACCAGCTTGCTGTGGCTCTTGCTGCTCAGCGTGGTGGTTTTGCTCTTGCTGCTTTTGCTCGAAGGAGCCGAAGCATGGGATTTAGGGGTGAAGCCGTTGACGTTGGGAAGACGTTGCTCACGATTGGTGGCGTGGGCGGCCAGTGGCATTAATAGGCAAATAGTTAGCCATGTCTTGAAAAATGGTCGCATTAGGCGTGGCTCTTGAGTGGTAGCGCGCAACTTTATAACAGCTTTTTTTGCCGCTCCGAGGCCGTTCATCGATTCCTTCGGCTTGCTACGGAACCAAAAAAGCACAAAAAGTACGCAATTGTCCGACAGAAGTCAGGTTCTACAAGGGTTTCGCGCTAGCAACGGTAACATTTGCCATACGTCGGGCACCTGTAAAAAAGTCACAAAGAAATGAAGAATATTTATCTATCGAGTGCAATGAGGTCTTAATGAACAGCTATCAGCTACCCCGTGTGCAGGAAAAAGACACCCACAGCAAAGTCATCGGCTATCTGCTGTGGATTTTCGGCTTCACCGGCGCGCACCGCTTTTATTACGGCAAGCCGGTGACCGGGACGATCTGGTTTTTCACCTTCGGTTTGCTGGGGATTGGCTGGCTGATCGACGTGTTTCTGATCCCGGCGATGGATCGCGAAGCAGACCTGCGCTTTACCGCCGGGCCGATCGAGTACAACGTCGCGTGGATCCTGCTGACCTTCCTCGGTGTGTTCGGCGTGCACCGGATGTATCAGGGCAAATGGATCAGCGGTTTGCTGTATCTGCTGACGGGCGGGTTGTTTTTTCTCGGCGTGCTGTATGACTTCTGGACGCTGAACGATCAGGTGTCGGTGCGTAACGCGCAGAATCGCGGCGCCTTCCAATAAGTTGTGGCGAGGGGATTTATCCCCGTTGGGCCGCGAAGCGGTCCTGAATCTGAGAACGCGGTGGATATGATCCACCGCGCGCGATGGCTTCGCGACTGCTTCGCAGCCGAACGGGGATAAATCCCCTCGCCACAAGTTCCTCAGCAGCAGGTTATGCCTGGTGGGTGATCCGCCCATCCACCAGCGTATAGCGCACCAGCCCCGGCAGACTGTGGCCGATGAACGGGCAGTTCTCGCCTTTCGACAGCCACTGCTCACCCGCCACCGTCGATGCCTTCGGATCGAACAACACGATATCCGCCGCACCGCCCACTGCCAGTTTGCCCGCCGGCAAGCGCAGCGCTTGCGCCGGGCCTGCGCTAAGACGCGCCAGCAGCGTCGGCAGATCGAGCAAACCATCCTCCACCAGCGTCATCGCCAGTGGCAGCAACAGTTCAACACTGCTGATGCCCGGCTCGGTCGCGCCGAACGGTGCCAGTTTGGCGTCGCGCTCGTGGGGCTGGTGATGGCTGGAGATCGCCGAAACCACGCCGGACTTGACCGCCTCGCGCAGGCCATCGCGGTCAGCACGGGTACGCAGCGGCGGTTGCACGTGATAGAGGCTGTTGAAGTCGATCAGCGCTTCGTCAGTCAGGATCAACTGATACAGCGCGACATCGGCGGTGACTTTCAGGCCACGGGCCTGCGCCTGGGCGATCAACGCCACGCCGCGAGCGCTGGTCAGCTGGCTGAAGTGCGCACGCCCGCCGGTTTGCTCGACCAGCAGCAGATCGCGAGCGAGCGCCACGGTTTCGGCGGTTTCCGGGATGCCCGGCAGGCCGAGGAAACTGGCGACGGCGCCTTCATGGGCCAGACCGCCCTCGGCCAGGTCGTGATCCTGCGAGTTGAAAATCACCGTCAGATCGAAGGTCGCCGCGTATTCCAGCGCCCGGCACAGGGTGCGGCTGTTGCGGAAACTCTCCAGACCGTTGCCGAACGCCACGCAACCGGCGTCACGCAAGGCCACCAGTTCGGCCAGTTGCTCGCCGTCCAGGCCTTTGCTGAGTGCGCCTATCGGGAACACCTTGGTGTTGCCGGCTTCGCGGGCGCGGTCGAGGATCAGCTCAGCCACGGCCGAGGTGTCGAGCACCGGTTTGGTCTTCGGCGGGCAGCACAGGCTGGTCACGCCACCGGCAGCGGCGGCGCGGGTTTCGCTGACGATCGAGCCTTTGCGGCTGTAGCCCGGCTCGCGCAGGGCGACGTTGAGGTCGACCAGGCCAGGCGCGGCGACCAAGCCTTTGGCATCGATGGTTTCTACTGCGCTGAAACCGGCCGGCGCGGCGCCAAGGGCGACGATCTTGCAGGCTTCAACGTGGATGTCGGTGATTTGATCCAGGCCGCTGCTTGGATCGATGACGCGTGCGCCGAGGATGCTGAGCTTCACTGGGCGTTCTCCTGCTCGAATTGACGTTGCGCAGTCTGCCCGCTCATGGCCATGGACAGCACGGCCATACGAATCGCGATGCCGTAGGTCACCTGATTGAGGATCACCGAGTGCGGACCATCGGCCACCGCCGATTCGATCTCCACGCCACGGTTGATCGGCCCCGGGTGCATGACGATGCAATCCGGTTTGGCCCCGGCCAGTCGCGCGGTGGTCAGGCCGAACAGGCGGTAGAACTCGCCCTCGCTCGGCAACAGGCCGCCGGTCATACGCTCACGTTGCAGGCGCAGCATGATCACCACGTCGACGTCTTTCAGGCCTTCGGCCATGTCGGTGTAGACCTTGACGCCGTATTGCTCGATGCCGATCGGCAGCAGGGTTTTCGGCGCAATTACGCGGATGTCCGGGCAACCGAGGGTTTTCAGCGCAAGCATGTTCGAGCGCGCCACCCGCGAATGCAGGATGTCGCCAACGATGGCCACCGAGAGATTTTCGAATCCGCCCTTGTGCCGACGGATGGTGAGCATGTCGAGCATGCCTTGCGTCGGGTGCGCATGACGGCCATCGCCGCCGTTGATGATCGCCACTTGCGGGCAGACATGCTCGGCGATGAAGTGCGCAGCGCCGGAATCGCCGTGGCGCACAACGAACATGTCGGCGGCCATGGCTTCAAGGTTGCGCAAGGTATCGAGCAACGTTTCGCCCTTGCTTGCCGACGATGTCGACACGTTCAGGGTGATCACGTCCGCCGACAGCCGTTGGGCTGCCAGTTCAAACGTGGTGCGGGTGCGCGTGGAGTTTTCGAAGAACACGTTGCACACGGTCTTGCCGCGCAGCAACGGGACTTTTTTCACCGCCCGTGCACCGACTTCGAGGAACGAGTCGGCAGTGTCGAGGATTTCCGTCAGCAACTCGCGGCGCAGGCCATCGAGCGAGAGGAAGTGGCGCAGTTGGCCCTGATCATTGAGCTGCAGCGGGCGCTTGGTATCTAGAGGCGTCATCGCGAGGGGGACTCTCAATAGGGCGGATTAAAGGGTGACGTCTTGCAGTTCAAGCGTCAGCGGCTCGGGGCCGGACAGCTTGACCCGCTGGTTGGCGGCCAGTGTCAGGGTGGCGCCGACCACGTTCGGGCGGATCGGCAGCTCACCGGCGTCCAGATCCAGCAGGCAGACCAGGGTGACGCTGGCGGGGCGGCCGTAATCGAACAGTTCATTCATGGCGGCGCGGATGGTCCGACCGCTCATCAGCACGTCGTCGATCAGCACCAGATGCTGGCCTTCGATCTCGAAGGGCAGGGCGGACGGGCGCACTTGCGGGTGCAGGCCGTTCTGGCTGAAGTCGTCGCGGTAGAAGGACACGTCCAGCGTGCCCAGTGGCGCATCGCTGGCCAGCTCTTTGAGCAGTGCCTGCGCGACCCAGATGCCGCCAGTGCGGATGCCGATGTAACGCGGTTCGCTGATGTCACGCTGGGCAAGGTGCGCCTTGAGGCGGGTCGCCATCTGGCTGATCAGATCGGCGGGATTGGGCAGGCTCATGGTTGCTCCTTCGTGAATCCGGGCCGCGTCCTGCCGGACGAAGCTCGGTTTATAACCAAAAGAAAAGCGCCGAAGCGCTTGTCAGGATTCAAACAATGCAGTGTTTTCATCGAGCCAGCCCTGCAACAGCAGAGCGGCGGCGATGGCGTCCACCGGGTTGTCGCGGTAACTGCCTTTCTGCCCGCCACGCACCAGCCGCTCGCCTTTGGCTTCAAAGGTGGTCAGGCGTTCGTCGTGAGTATAGAAAGGCAGGTTGTAGCGGCCGTTGAGGCGTCGGGCGAACTTCTCGGCGCGTACGCACATGTCGCTGGGCGTGCCATCCATGTTCAGCGGCAGGCCGACCACCACGGCGTCGGGCTTCCATTCTTTTATCAGCGCTTCGACCTGATCCCAGTTCGGCACGCCGTTCTGCGCTTTCAAGGTGCACAGCTCGCGGGCCTGGCCGGTAATGACCTGGCCGACCGCGACGCCGATCTGTTTGGTGCCATAGTCGAAGCCGAGAATCAGGCGCAGGGCCATCAGGCGTGACCTGCCTGGCTGGTCAACAGATTGAGGTCGACCCCCAAATGCCGCGCCGCCGCTTCCAGGCGCAACTCGCTGCTGGTATTGAAGAGGATGTCGGCGTTATACGGGCAGGTCAGCCAGGCGTTGTCGGCCAGTTCGGCTTCCAGTTGCCCGGCTTCCCAGCCCGCGTAGCCGAGGGTGATCAGGCTTTTCGACGGGCCGACGCCATCAGCGATGGCGAACAGCACGTCCTGCGACGTGGACAGGGCCAGGTCGCCTTCCAGCTGCGCGGTGGCCTGGAAGATCTGGCCGGCGGGATGCAGGACAAAGCCGCGATCGGTCTGCACCGGCCCGCCGATGAAGATCGGCACATGCTCGCACAGGGCCGGCGGCTCGATGTCCGGGCGCAGTTGTTCGAGGATGTCGGCCAGACTCAACTCTTGCGGCCTGTTCACCACCAACCCCATCGCGCCATTGGCCGTGTGCTCGACGATGTAGGTCAAGGTGTGGGCAAAATTCGGGTCGGCCATGTGTGGCATGGCGATCAGGAAGTGATGCTTGAGGTAGCTGGGGCTGACGTTTTTCATGTGCGCTAGTGTGGCGTTCGAGCGGCGAACTGACAAGCTGGAGATGTAAGCAACACACCGATCAACTGTAGGAGTGAGCCTGCTCGCGATAGCTGAGTGTCAGCCAAATATTCAGGTTCTGGCACACCGCTATCGCGAGCAGGCTCACTCCTACAAGGGATTTGCGGTGTGTCAGTTGCTGGAGAGTCTGTCGCCCCGGGCAAATTTCCAGGTGCGGATGATTTCCAGGCGGTCGATATCCGACAGATCCCCGGTAAACGGTGCAAACGGCGCGGCCAGACGGACGATGCGTTGCGCCGCCTGATCGAGCAGCGGCTGGCCGGAGGATTCGAGCACCAGCACTTCATACAGCGAACCGTCGCGGTTGATCGAGACCATCAGACGCAAATTGCCGTAGATCTGTTTGCGCCGTGCCTCTTCGGGATAATTGAGGTTGCCGATGCGCTCGACCTTCTTGCGCCAGTCGTCCTTGTACCAGGCGCCTTTGTCGCGCATGGTCGAGGCGGCGCTCAAGCGGTGGATGCGCGGGCGTTTGGCGTACAGCTGTTGTTCCTTGGCCAGTTCCGCTTCGAGGCTGGCGATGTCGCTGGACAGCTGTGAGCTGTCGAACGTCGGCGCGTCGACTGTCGGTTTGACTTCGGTTTTGCTTTCTTCTTTTTTGGTCGGCGCTTTTTTCGGTTTCGGCGCGACGGTGGTCACCGCTGCCTTGGGCGCAGCTTCCTGCACTTCTGGCTTGGCGGCCGGCGGCGGGGTGACTTTTTTGACCTGGTTGTCCTGGAACGGGGCGACCTCGGTGGTCTTGGGAATCGCCTTCTTGTCCAGCGTGCCGCTGCCTTCCTGATTTTCCTGGGCGAGGAAATCAGCCTTCTCAGGTTTCTTCTCGGCCTTGAAAGTGGCCAGGGTGATTTCCAGGGTTTTGCTGATCTGCTGCGGCTCGACCATGGTGAAGCCGACACCCAGCAGCAGCGCCAAATGAATCAGCGCCGCGAGAAACAGGGTAAAACCGAGGCGATCGGCCGGGCGCACGCCACGATGGGCGAGTTCAGCGGGCAGATCGGACGGGAGGGTCATGACAAAAAAACCAACATCGCGTTTTTCAGAGGCTGCGCATGATAACGCAATGTTGGTTTCGCGCCTTGGGCTTCACGCTTCAAGCGACAGACTGCATGTGACGTGCATCAAGCTTGTGGCTTTTTGCCGGCCGCTTGCAGCTTTTTATCGATGGCATCCATCAGCATGCCGCCGATATCAGTGCCAAACGCATTGTCGATTTCGCGGATGCAGGTCGGGCTGGTGACGTTGATTTCGGTCAGGTGTTCGCCAATCACGTCGAGGCCGACGAACAGCAGGCCTTTCTCGCGCAGGGTCGGGCCGACCTGGGCGGCGATCCAGCGATCCTTGTCGCTCAACGGACGCGCTTCGCCACGGCCGCCGGCAGCGAGGTTGCCACGGGTTTCGCCCTGGGCGGGAATGCGCGCCAGGCAGTAATCCACCGGCTCGCCGTCGATCATCAGGATGCGTTTGTCGCCGTCCTTGATCGCCGGCAGGTAGGCCTGGCCCATGATCTGCTGGCCGCCGAGCGCGGTCAGGGTTTCCAGGATCACTGACAGGTTCGGGTCGCCGGCACGATGGCGGAAAATCGAAGTGCCGCCCATGCCGTCGAGCGGCTTGAGGATCACGTCACCGTGTTTCGCCGCAAACTCGCGCAACACGTCGGCGCGGCGGCTGACCACGGTCGGCGGCGTGCACTGCGGGAACAGCGTGGCGAACAGCTTTTCATTGCAGTCGCGCAGGCTCTGCGGCTTGTTGACCACCAGCACGCCGGCGGCTTCGGCCTGCTCCAGCAGATAAGTGGAGTAGACGAATTCCATGTCGAACGGCGGATCCTTGCGCATCAGGATCACGTCCAGGTCGCTCAGCAGATGGTCCTGCTCGGCGTCCAGTTCGAACCATTTTTCCGGATTGGCGAACACTTTCAGCGGCTTCATCCGCGCCCGTGCCTGGCCTTCGCCCTGATACAGGTCGCGCTGCTCCATATAGAACAATTCCCAGCCACGCTTCTGCGCGGCCAGCAGCATGGCCAGCGAGCTATCCTTTTTATAGGAGATGCTGGCGATAGGGTCCATGACAATCCCGACGCGAACGCTCATTGGGTTTTCCTCGAAATTTGGCTACCGGATCGGTATTGAAAAAGTGCCGCCAGAGTGGCGCCGGGCGTGTTTCGGGTCAAGGAAAAACCCGTCGATAGATTGCATCTGGAGACTGTGCTAAAAAGGCTGGCAGAGCGCGCCGCCCCTTGGCTATCAAGGGTTTGGGGCCAAAACTCACAGCAAAACGGACAATTTGATTCGCAAAGGCGACGGTAGAACCCTCTTATGGAACAGCAGTCCAGCGCCTTGAAGGTCATGGTGATCGACGACTCGAAAACGATTCGCCGCACCGCCGAAACATTGTTGAAGAATGTCGGTTGCGAAGTGATCACCGCCATCGACGGTTTCGATGCGCTGGCGAAGATCGCCGACCACCATCCGGGGATCATCTTTGTCGACATCATGATGCCGCGTCTGGATGGCTATCAGACCTGCGCCTTGATCAAGAACAACAGCGCCTTCAAGGCCACGCCGGTGATCATGCTGTCCTCCAGGGACGGGCTGTTCGACAAGGCCAAGGGGCGGATTGTCGGTTCTGATCAATTTTTGACCAAGCCGTTCAGCAAAGAAGAACTGCTCAATGCGATCCAGGCCCATGTTCCGGGCTTCGCCGCTGTTTTGCCGCAGTAAGACACGCACAGTGACGCTCGGCCAGCGGGCCGGCAGTCGACCAGAAAAATGGGGAAGACCATGGCACGTATCCTGATCGTCGATGATTCGCCGACTGAAATGTACAAACTGACCGGCATGCTCGAAAAGCACGGCCATGAAGTACTCAAGGCCGAGAACGGCGCCGATGGCGTGGCCCTGGCCCGCCAGGAAAAACCCGATGCGGTGCTGATGGACATCGTCATGCCCGGCCTCAACGGTTTTCAGGCGACCCGTCAGTTGACCAAGGACGCCGACACCGCACATATCCCGGTAATCATCATCACCACCAAGGATCAGGAAACCGACAAGGTCTGGGGCACCCGTCAGGGCGCCAAGGACTATCTGACCAAACCGGTCGACGAAGACACCCTGATCAAGACCCTCAACAACGTGCTCAAAGGCTGATCGCGCGATCATGAGCGAATCGCTGACCGCGTTCGAACTGCTCTGGCAGATCGACCAGCGCTGCCGCTTGCTGGCGGCGGACCTGCCGTCGCAAGCGGCACGCCAGGATCGCTGGAGCGGCATCGGCTTTCGCCTTGGCGAGCATTGGTATGTGGCGCCGATGGGCGAAGTCAGCGAAGTGCTGCACGAGCCGCGCTTCACCCAGTTGCCCGGGGTCAAACCGTGGGTCAAGGGTGTGGCTAATCTGCGCGGGCGGCTGCTGCCGATCATGGACCTGTGCGGGTTCTTCGGTCATGAGCTGTCGCCACTGCGTAAGCAACGGCGGGTATTGGTGGTGGAACACGGGGATGTGTTTGCCGGGCTGATGGTCGACGAGGTCATTGGCTTGCAGCATTTCGAGCAGGGCAGTTTCGAGCCGCTGTCGATCAGCAAGCGCCAGGGTTCGAAGGCCGAGTTCGTCAAAGGCTATTTCCGTCGCGAACAGAACTGGCGGGTGTTCAGCCTGTTTGCACTGGCCAAGTCCCCGGTGTTCATGGGTGTTGCGATATAGCAGGAACAACACAGTACCCATGTGGACGCGGGCCATGTGGCGAGGGGATTTATTCCCGTTGGGTCGCGCAGCGGCCCCAAAATCTGCAACGCCTGACCACTGTCAGCGCATGCGATGTTTTTGCGACTGCTTCGCAGCCGAACGGGGATAAATCCCCTCGCCACAAGGCTCGCTCCCACAGGGATTGCAGCAGGCCTCAAAGGTGTGGGTTAAAGGCGAGGACCGATGACAATAGCAAAAACAGGCAAGTCGGCAGAAGGATCGCGCAGTCGCGCGCAGATCATCGTGCTGTTTATCGCACTGATCGTGTTCATCATGCTGCTGTTCGCCAACTTCGCCTACCTCAACACCCAGGCGAACTACGACAAGCAGTACATCGGCCACGCCGGTGAGCTGCGCGTGCTCTCGCAACGCATCGCCAAAAACGCCACCGAAGCGGCGGCGGGCAAGGCGGCAGCATTCAAATTGCTCAGCGATGCGCGCAACGATTTTGCCCAGCGCTGGGGTTATTTGAAAAAAGGCGACCCGAACACCGGGCTGCCGCCGGCACCGGCTGCCGTGCGCCCGGAAATGCGCGCGGTGCAACTGGACTGGGAACGCCTGCTGAAAAACACTGACGCGATCCTCACCAGCGAGCAGACCGTGCTGTCGCTGCACCAGGTCGCCGCGACCCTGGCCGAAACCGTGCCGCAGTTGCAGATCGAATACGAAAAGGTCGTGGAAATTCTGCTCCAGCGCGGCGCTCCGGCGGGCCAGGTGGCGATGGCCCAGCGTCAATCGCTGCTGGCCGAGCGCATCCTCGGCGCGGTCAACACCGTGCTGGCCGGCGACGAAAACTCCCAGCAGGCCGCCGACGCGTTTGGTCGTGACGCCACACGTTTCGGTCAGGTGCTCAATGGCATGTTGCAGGGCAACCCGGCGCTGAAAATCAGCCAGGTCGAAGACCGCGACGCCCGCGCGCGTTTGAGCGAAATCTCCGAACTGTTCCAGTTCGTCTCCGGCTCCGTGGATGAAATCCTCGAAACCTCGCCGGAGTTGTTCAAGGTGCGCGAATCGGCCACCAACATTTTCAGCCTGTCGCAAACCCTGCTCGACGAAGCCTCGCACCTGGCCACCGGTTTCGAGAACCTCGCCAGCGGGCGCAATACCGACACCATCGGTGGCTACGTGCTGGGCTTGCTGGCGCTGGCCTCGATCATTCTCATCGGTCTGGTGATGGTCCGCGAAACCAATCGCCAGTTGCGCGAGACCGCCGAGAAAAACGAGCGCAACCAGAACGCGATCATGCGCCTGCTCGACGAGATCGAAGACCTCGCCGACGGCGACCTCACCGTGACCGCTTCGGTGACCGAAGACTTCACCGGCACCATCGCCGACTCGATCAACTATTCCGTCGACCAGTTGCGTGATCTGGTCGCGACCATCAACCTCACCGCCGGCCAGGTCGCCGCTGCCGTGCAGGAAACCCAGGCCACCGCCATGCACCTGGCGCAGGCCTCGGAGCAACAGGCCCAGCAGATTTCCGAAGCGTCGACGGCGATCAGTGACATGGCCGAGTCCATCGATCAGGTTTCAGCCAACGCCGCCGAATCGTCGGCGGTGGCCGAACGTTCCGTGGAAATTGCCAACAAGGGCAACGAGGTGGTGCACAACACCATCCACGGCATGGACAATATTCGCGAACAGATTCAGGACACCGCCAAGCGCATCAAGCGCCTTGGCGAGTCGTCCCAGGAAATCGGCGACATCGTCAGCCTGATCGACGACATTGCCGACCAGACCAACATCCTCGCCCTCAACGCGGCGATTCAGGCGTCGATGGCCGGCGATGCCGGGCGCGGTTTTGCCGTGGTTGCCGACGAAGTCCAGCGTCTGGCTGAGCGATCCTCCGCCGCCACTCGGCAGATCGAAACACTGGTGCGGGCGATTCAGGCCGACACCAACGAAGCGGTGATTTCCATGGAGCAGACCACCACCGAAGTGGTGCGCGGCGCGCGACTGGCGCAGGATGCCGGTGTGGCCCTGGAAGAAATCGAAGGCGTTTCGAAAACCCTGGCGGCGCTGATCCAGAGCATTTCCAACGCGGCGCAGCAGCAGACGTCTTCGGCCGGGCAGATCTCGCTGACGATGAACGTGATCCAGCAGATCACCTCGCAGACCTCGTCGGGCTCCACGGCCACCGCTGAGAGCATCGGCAATCTGGCAAAAATGGCCAGTCAGTTGCGTCGCTCGGTATCCGGTTTCACCCTGCCGGCGACGACAGACAAAGCGTGAGTGGAGTGGTTATGGGGGATCGGCACGACTATGTGGCCCTGGAGTGGGTCAAGGGCGAAATTGCCGAAACGCTGAGGCTGGCGCATCAGGCGATCGAAGCCGTGCTTGATGATCCGCAGGCCTTTCCCGGGCTGGACGAGTGCCTGGCATACGTTCATCAGGTGCACGGCAGTCTGCAAATGGTCGAATTCTACGGCGCCGCGTTGCTTGCCGAAGAAATGGAGCAACTGGTCGAGGCCTTGCAGCAAGAACGCGTGCTGCACCGCGACGAAGCCCTGCATCTGTTGCTGCAAGCCATGGGGCAACTGCCGACGTATCTCGACCGCGTGCAAAATGCCCGCCGCGACCTGCCGCTGGTGGTGTTACCGTTGATCAATGACCTGCGCAGCGCTCGCGGTGAAAGCCTGCTCTCGGAAACCAGTCTGTTCAGCCCGCAGTTGCCCGAACCGGCACCGCTGAGCGCAGAGGCGCTGGCCCTGCTCGAACCGCCAGAGCTGGCCAATGTGCTGCGCAAACTGCGGCAGATGCTGCAGATGGCTCTGGTCGGTCTGATGCGCGAACAGGACGATCAGACTCACCTCGATTACCTGAGTAAAGTCTTCACTCGCCTTGAGACGCTGAGCGGCGATTCGCCCTTGAGTCCGCTGTGGCACGTCGCCTCGGCGCTGGTCGAGGGCATGCGCGAAGGCGCCATCGGCAATAGCCCGGCGCTGCGCAGTCTGTTCAAGAATGCCGACAAAGAGCTTAAGCGCCTGCTCGAACAAGGCATGGCCGGACTCAACCAGCCGCCCCCGCCAGAACTGCTCAAAAGCCTGCTGTTCTATATTGCCAAAGCCGAACATCCCACCGGGCAGATGCTGACCATGAAAGATCGCTACTCCCTGGACGACGCGTTGCCCGACAGCGCGATGGTCGATGAAGAACGCGCGCGCCTCGCCGGGCCTGATCGCGATGCCATGCGCTCGGTGCTGGCTGCGCTTTGCGAAGAGCTGGTGCGGGTCAAGGAGCGCCTCGACCTGTTCGTGCGCAGCGACCGCCAGCACGCCTCGGATCTCGACAGTCTGCTCGCACCGCTGCGGCAGATCGCCGATACCCTCGCGGTGCTGGGTTTCGGCCAGCCGCGCAAAGTCATCATCGACCAACTGGCGGTAGTGCTCAGCCTCGCTCAGGGCCAGCGCGAACCGAACGACGCGATCCTCATGGACGTTGCCGGGGCTTTGCTCTACGTCGAAGCGACGCTGGCCGGCATGGTCGGCACAGTGGAAACGCAAAGCGCCGACGACGCGCGCCTGCCGACCACCGACCTGACACAGATCCACCAGATTGTGATCAAGGAAGCGCGCATTTGCCTGCAACAGGCCAAGGACATGATCGTCGACTACATCGACGCCGATTGGGACCGCCAGCATCTGCAACCACTGCCCGACCTGCTCACCCAGGTGCGCGGGGCGCTGGCGATGATTCCGCTGACGCGTGCGGCGAGTCTGGTCGAAGCCTGCAATGGTTTTATCCGCGAGCATTTGATGCTCGATGCCCACGAGCCCGGTTGGGAACAACTCGATCACTTGGCCGATGTGATCAGCAGCCTCGAGTATTACCTCGAACGCCTTAGCGATGACCCACAGGCTCCCGCCGAGCATCTGCTCGATGTCGCCCGGAACGGCCTTGCCAGTCTCGGCTTCTTTCCAAGCGAGCAGCCCGGCGAGGCGCAGGTGCCGGTGCTCGACGAGGTGCTTAGCCCCAGCGAAGCGCGGGTCATGCAGGATCTGCAAACGCTCGATGATCCCGAAGTCGTGCAGTCGCTGGCCGAAGTGCTGGCCAGTCCGCTGTCGGCGCTCAATCCGCCGGCACGCACGACCCCCGGCAGCCTGATGCCGCCGCCGGCTGACGAAGAACCGGTCGACGATGAGCTGCGCGAGGTGTTCCTCGAAGAGACCGACGAGGTTCTTGAAGTCCTCCACGAATACCTGCCGCGCTGGACCGCCAATCCGCAGGACCGCGCCGCGCTGACTGAACTGCGCCGCGCCTTCCACACCTTGAAGGGCAGCGGGCGTATGGTCCGCGCGTTGGTCCTCGGCGAACTGGCCTGGGCCGTGGAAAACCTGCTCAACCGCGTATTGGAGCAAAGCGTCGAACCCGGCGCAGTGCTGCGCGAGTTACTCGACGACACAGTGTTGCTGCTGCCCGAGCTGATCAGCGAATTCGCCACCCATCGACAGCGTCAGCGCAGCGACGTCGACCAGCTCGCCGCCCGCGCCCATGCGCTGGCCAAGGGCGATGAGCCGCTGGCCGCCGAAGACACCGATGACGTCGCCGCGCTCGATCCGTTGTTGCTGGAGATCTTCCGCAACGAAGCCGAAACCCACCTCGCCAGCCTCAACCGTTTCCTCGATCAGGCTGCCGAGCACGTGCCGTTGCAGGCCAGCGATGAGCTGCAACGCGCGCTGCACACGCTCAAGGGCAGCGCCTCGATGGCCGGTGTGTTGCCGATGGCTGAACTCGCCGCGTCGCTGGATCAACTGGCCCGGGAATTCAAGGCGCACCAGTTGCCGCTGGACCTTGATGAAGTGGAGTTGCTGCTTGAAGCCGAGGGCCTGTTTCGCGTCGGCCTGCGTCAGCTCAAGCACGATCCGCTGGCGCCGATTGTCGGCGCGCAATCGCTGATCAAGCGCACCGATGCGCTGCTTGCCGAGCGTCTGCAAGCGAACTTCGAGTCTCCCGACACCGGCTTGCGCGTCAAGCGCGATCCGCAACTAATCAACAACTTCCTCGCCCAGGGCATGGACATCCTGCTCGACGCCGAAAGCCTGTTGCAGCGCTGGCAGCAACACCCCGGCGAGCGCCAGGAACTCAGCGCCTTGCTCGATGAACTGACCACCCTGGGCGAGGGCGCGCACCTCGCCGATCTGTCGCCGGTCGACGGCTTGTGCGAAGCCTTGCTCGACCTCTATGGCGCGGTGGAAGAAAGCAGCCTGGCGGTCAGCGAGCGGTTTTTTCACGAGGCGCAACTCGCCCATGAAGCGCTGATCAACATGCTTGACGAACTCGCCGCCGGCCAGGAAATCATCGCGCAACCGGCGCGGATCCATGCCTTGCAGAATCTGCTCGATGAAGGTCTCGATCCGTCGGCCATGGGCCTGATTCGCAGCGATGGCAGTCGCACGCTGAGCATTCACGAACTGGGCAGTGCCACCGCGCAATTGCAGCAGTCCTCTGACGCTGCGGACGCAGACGACGAGATCGTCGAGATCTTTATCGAAGAGGCCGTCGATATTCTCGACAGCGCCAGTCAGGCGTTGGGGCGCTGGCTCAGCGACACGGATAACACTGCGCCGCTGTCCTCGTTGCAGCGCGATTTTCACACCCTCAAGGGCGGCGCGCGGATGGCCGAGGTCGAGGCCATCGGCGATCTGGCTCAAGAGTTGGAAAGCCTTTACGAAGGCCTGGCGGACCGACGCTATAGCCACAGCGAAGCCCTTGGCCGCTTGTTGCAGCAGAGCCATGCGCGTCTGGCGCTGCTGGTTGAGCAGTTGCAAAACCACCAGCCGCCGAACCCGGCGCAGGACCTGATTGAAGCCATTCGTGAGCTGCGCCAGGGCCAGACCGTCGGCGCTACAGCGTCCGCGCCAGCCGATCACGACAGCGCCGGGCACGATCCGGAGTTGCTGGAGATTTTCCTCGAAGAAGGCTTCGACATCATCGAAAGCTCCGGCGCCGCGCTGCTGCGCTGGCAGGCCGAGCCAGGCAATCGTCAGGAAGTGGAAACCCTGCTGCGCGATCTGCACACCCTCAAGGGCGGTGCGCGGATGGTCGAGATCGGCCCGATCGGCGACCTTGCCCATGAGCTGGAATTTCTTTACGAAAGCCTCTCCACCGGTGCGTTGCAGCCCTCGGCAGAATTATTTGCACTGGTGCAGCGTGGGCATGACCGACTGGCGCAAATGCTCGATGGCGTGCGTGCCGGCCAGCCTTGTCCGCCAGCCGATCGGCTGATTAGCGCGATCCAGAATTTCAGCCATCCAGCGCAGGTCGAAGCGCCGCCGGCACCGACGCCTGCCTTGACCTCTGCGCCCAAGCCCGAGGCTGCGCCGCCGACCGCCGATGCCGCCGCGGACATGGTCAAGGTGTCCTCCGAGCTGCTCGATGAGCTGGTCAATCTGGCCGGGGAAACCTCGATTTTTCGCGGACGAATCGAACAGCAAGTCAACGATGCGCAGATTGCCCTCAACGAGATGGAAACCACCCTCGAGCGCATGCGCGATCAGTTGCGCCGCCTCGACACCGAAACCCAGGGGCGGATTCTCAGCCGTCAGCAAGTCGACGGCGAACGCCTCGGTTACGAAGAGTTCGACCCGCTGGAAATGGACCGTCATTCGCAGTTGCAGCAACTGTCGCGGGCGTTGTTCGAATCTGCTTCGGATTTGCTCGACCTCAAGGAAACCCTCGATCGGCGTAATCACGACGCCGAGAACCTGTTGCAGCAACAGGGGCGGATCAACACCGAACTGCAGGAAGGCCTGATGCGCACGCGCATGGTGCCGTTCGAACGCATGGTGCCGCGCCTTAAACGCATCGTCCGTCAGGTCGCCGAAGAACTGGGCAAGGATGTCGCGTTTGTTGTCGGCAATGCCGATGGCGAGATGGACCGTAACGTCCTCGAACGCATGGCCGCGCCGCTGGAGCACATGCTGCGCAACGCCGTCGATCACGGCCTCGAATCCGCTGAAGTGCGGCTGGCGGCAGGCAAACCGGCGCAAGGGCAAATCACCCTCGACCTGTCCCGCGAGGGCGGCGACATCGTGTTCGACATCCGCGACGACGGCGCCGGGGTGCCGCTGGAAGCCGTGCGGCGCAAGGCGATCAAGCGCGGTTTGCTGGCGCCCGACGCCGAAATCAGTGACCGCGATGTGCTGCAATTCATCCTCCAGCCGGGTTTCTCCACGGCGGAAAAGATCACCCAGATTTCCGGGCGCGGCGTTGGTATGGACGTGGTCCATGAAGAGGTGCGCCAGCTCGGCGGCAGCATGAGCATCGATTCGGTGCCGGGGCAGGGCGTGCATTTTCGCATTCGCCTGCCGTTCACTGTGTCGGTCAACCGCGCGCTGATGGTGCAGTGCGGCGAGGACCAATATGCGATTCCGCTGAACACCATCGAAGGCATCGTGCGCGTGTTGCCGAATGATCTGGAAGGGCATTTCCGTCACGATCCGCCGCGCTACCAATACGGCGGCCAGCGCTATGAGCTGTGCTACCTGGGCGAGCTGTTGAAAACCGCGCCACGGCCAAAGCTGCTCGGGCTGAATCAGCCATTGCCGGTGCTGCTGGTGCACTACAACGACCGGCACATTGCGGTGCTGGTGGACGCCATGGCCGGCACTCGCGAAATCGTGGTCAAGAGCCTCGGCCCGCAGTTCGCGGCGGTGCAGGGCGTGACCGGGGCGACGATACTCGGCGACGGTCGGGTGGTGCTGATCCTCGACCTGCTCGCGCCGATCCGTGCGATGCAGGCGCGGCTGGCGCAGGAACCGGCGCGCGGGGAGATCGACAGCGAACCGCACAAGCCGCTGCTGATCATGGTCGTCGATGACTCGGTGACGGTGCGCAAGGTCACCAGCCGCTTGCTCGAACGCCACGGCATGAACGTGCTGACCGCCAAGGACGGCGTCGATGCGATGCTGCTGCTCGAAGAGCACATGCCGGACCTGATGCTGCTTGACATCGAAATGCCACGCATGGACGGTTTCGAAGTCGCCACTCAGGTGCGCAACGACGAACGCTTGCAACACCTGCCGATCATCATGATTACCTCGCGCACCGGGCAGAAACACCGCGACCGCGCCATGGCCATCGGCGTCAACGATTACCTTGGCAAGCCGTATCAGGAATCGGTGCTGCTGGAGAGCATCGCCCAGTGGAGCAAGAAACATGCATGAACACCGGCACAACCCGCGCACCAGCCAACTCACCGGGCTGCTGCTGCCGCTGGCCGATCGCAACCTGATCCTGCCCAACGTCGCCATCGCCGAGCTGATCGACTACCAGGCCAGCGCCTTCGACCTCGACACGCCGCCGTGGTACCTGGGTCGGGTGACCTGGCGTGAACGGCAGATTCCGTTGATCAGTTTCGAGTCTGCGTGCGGGCAGAAAATCGTTATTGGCGAACGGGCGCGGATCGTGATTCTGAATGCCTTGGGCGGTTTGCCGGAGCTGAAATTCTTTGCGCTGCTGGTGCAGGGGATTCCTCGGTCTTACAAGCTTGATAGCCAGTTGAGTTACGTTGACGTGCCGTTGTGTGGGCTGGAGCAAGCGGCGGTGCAGGTGGGGGATCAGGTGGCGAAGGTGCCGGATTTGTTGGGGCTGGAGCGGTTGTTGGTGGAGGCTGGCCTAGTGGGCTGATCCTGAGTTTTGATCGCACCGACTGGCCTCATCGCGAGCAGGCTCACTCCTACAGAGGGGCTGCGGTGCATGAAGATTTTGCGGCCGGACGCAGATCCATTGTAGGAGTGAGCCTGCTCGCGATTACGCCAGTCGCATCACCAAGTTCCCACAGGTAGATCCTCAATTCCTGTAGCTCAATAAACACCAATCCTTACCGGCGTTTAAAGACACCCAGTGTTACGCCCCTCCAGCCTACAAATCCTTGCGCCGCTGCCTACGCCTGCGCCAGAATCCGCCGGCTTGTGCGCCCAGGGCTTGCTGCGTAACGTGGATCGGGTCACTGATTCCCAGTGATCGGGTTTAGTAGCCCGCGGTAATTCAGCTGGTCGTGCATTCATCACAGGTGTTCCGCATCTGAGCTTGATGGTGGCTGTACGTAGGGCGCTTCGGCGCGCCGGCTTAAGCTGAGTTCCCCGGTCTACTAACCTGCGTACAGCTGCCTCCCTTTCGTTTAGTAGCCAAGGGGTTGGCGCTCAACAACGGGAACACAGCTCATGTTCAAAGTAACGCCCAACCCGCCGGCCACAGACCCGGCATCTCCCTACGAATCCCCCGACTCAAAGAAATTCCACGAAGCCGCCGAGCGCGCCCTCGACCATTACCTCGGCCCGCCCAGCGCTGACTTCATGGCCCCGCCGTACACCCCCAACACGCTGTACATGGCCAACCCCGACGCCGACACCGAATCACTGCTGGCCGATGCCTGTGAAACCCTAGGTTCGGCAACGGTGATGCTGCATGACCATGCTGCCTCGCTTGAAGGTTCCCAGCGCAAGACCCTGCAGGGTATCGCGCAGATTGTGATGGTGGCGGAGATGGCGGTGAATCGGGTGCTGGACAACTTGGTGCCCACTGACTGAGATGTGGTGAGCCCACCGACGCCATCGGCCAGCCCGCGCACCTTGTCCAGGCGGCGCTGCTTCTCATCACGCCGCCGCGTCCAGGCTCACTCCTACAGGGGAACGCATTCCAACTGTAGGAGTGAGCCTGCTCGCGATAGCTATTCCGAACGTTACGCTCGGCGTAATGATTCACCACCCAGCTTGATTGATGCCCGTCCCGCACACGCCTAACTTGGCTCCACGACAGCGAACCCCGTGGAGTGAGCATGACAACAACAATTTCCCCCGACTCGCGCTGGACGCGGCGGCGTGATGAGAAGCAGCGCCGCCTGGACAAGGTGCGCGGGCTGGCCGATGGCGCGGTGTTGCCCAGCGACAAGATCGTCGCCGCGCTCGAAGCGTTGATCCATCCTGGCGACCGCGTGGTGCTGGAGGGCAACAACCAGAAGCAGGCGGATTTCCTCTCGCGCTCGCTGGCCAAGGCCGACCCGACCAAGCTCCACGATCTGCATATGATCATGCCCAGCGTCGGCCGCTCCGAGCACCTTGATCTGTTCGAACGCGGCATCGCCCGCAAGCTCGATTTCTCCTTCGCCGGTACTCAAAGCCTGCGCATCAGCCAGTTGCTGGAAGACGGCTTGCTGGAAGTCGGCGCGATCCACACCTACATCGAACTCTACGCCCGCCTCGTCGTGGATCTGATCCCCAACGTCGTGCTTTCGGCCGGGTTCATGGCCGACCGCGCCGGCAATATCTACACCGGCCCGAGCACCGAAGACACCCCGGCGCTGATTGAGCCGGCCGCGTTCAGCGATGGCATCGTCATCGTCCAGGTCAACCAATTGGTCGACGACGTCAGCGAATTGCCCCGCGTGGACATACCCGCCTCATGGGTCGATTTCGTCGTGGTGGCCGACAAGCCGTTCTACATCGAACCGCTGTTCACCCGCGATCCACGGCACATCAAGCCTGTGCACGTGTTGATGGCGATGATGGCGATTCGCGGGATCTACGAAAAGCACAACGTGCAGTCGCTCAACCACGGCATCGGTTTCAACACCGCCGCCATCGAACTGATCCTGCCGACTTACGGTGAATCCCTCGGTCTGAAAGGCAAGATCTGCCGCAACTGGACCCTCAACCCGCACCCGACGCTGATCCCGGCAATTGAGAGCGGCTGGGTCGAAAGTGTGCATTGCTTCGGCACCGAGCTGGGCATGGAAAACTACATCGCCGCTCGGCCCGACGTGTTCTTCACTGGCCGCGATGGCTCGCTGCGCTCCAACCGTATGGTCTGCCAACTGGCCGGACAATACGCGGTGGACCTGTTTATCGGCGCGACATTGCAGGTCGATGGCGATGGCCATTCCTCGACCGTAACCCGTGGTCGGCTCGCCGGTTTTGGTGGCGCGCCGAACATGGGCCACGACCCGCGTGGCCGCCGTCACGGCACCCCGGCGTGGCTGGACATGCGCCACGGCGATGCGCCGCAACCGATGCTCGAGCGCGGCAAGAAACTTGTCGTGCAAATGGTCGAGACCTTTCAGGAGGGCGGCAAACCGACCTTCGTCGAAACCCTCGACGCGGTCGAAGTGGCGAAGAAAAGCGGCATGCCGCTGGCGCCGATCATGATCTACGGCGACGACGTCACCCACTTGCTCACCGAAGAAGGCATCGCCTATCTGTACAAGGCGCGCTCGCTGGAAGAGCGGCAGGCGATGATCGCAGCGGTTGCCGGGGTTACCGCCATCGGCCTGCGCCACAACCCGAAAGACACCGAACGCATGCGCCGCGAAGGCCTGATCGCGTTGCCCGAAGACCTCGGCATTCGCCGTACTGACGCCACTCGCGAGTTGCTCGCGGCGAAAAGCGTCGCTGATCTGGTCGAGTGGTCCGGCGGCCTTTACAACCCGCCCGCCAAATTCAGGAGCTGGTAATGCACGCACTCAACCTGCAAGCGAAGCCGCTGTCACTGGCTGAACGCCTGGCCGATCTGGCGGTGGACGCGCTGATCGACGAAGCCGATTTGTCGCCAAAACCGGCACTGGTGGATCGTCGCGGCAATGGCGCGCACACCGACCTGCACCTGGGCCTGATGCACGCTTCGGCGTTGGCGTTGTGGCCGGCGTTCAAGGAAATGGCTGAAGCAGCGGTCGAAATCGGCGAAGTCGGTTTGCCGCTGCGCGAAGCCATTGGCCGCATCGGTCGTGAAGGCGAACAAGCCATGCTCGCCACCACCAACGGCGTCAACACCCATCGCGGCGCGATCTGGGCGTTGGGATTGCTGGTCACGGCAGCAGCCCTGCAACCGAAATCCGCTACGGCGTTTTGTGCAGCACGCTTGGCACTGCTCGACGACCGCTATGCACCGAAACCGTTAAGCCACGGTGCACAAGTCGCCCAGCGCTACGGCGCACGCGGTGCCCGGGAAGAAGCGCAACTGGGCTTCCCGTCCGTGCTGCAACGCGGCCTGCCGCAACTGCACAAAAGCCGCGCCAACGGCCACGGCGAACAGAACGCCCGGCTCGACGCCTTGCTCGCAATCATGACCGAGCTGGCCGACACCTGCGTGCTCTACCGCGCCGGCGAACCCGGCCTGCACGCCATGCAACGCGGCGCACAAGCGGTGCTCGATGCCGGTGGCAGCGCCAGCCTCAGCGGTCGCCGCCGACTGCATGAACTCGATCAACAACTCATCGCATTGAATGCCTCGCCCGGTGGCGCCGCCGACTTGCTCGCCGCCACGCTGCTGCTCGATCGCATCGAGCGCGACGGCATTGTTCAGGGAGCGTTTTGATGGAAAGCCTATCGTTTGAATTCCCCGCCGGGCAGCCGCCACGTGGGCGTGCGCTGGTCGGTTGTGTCGGCTCGGGTGATCTGGAAGTGCTGATCGAACCGGGCCTGGCCGGCAAGCTGACCATCAACGTGCAGACTTCGGTCAACGGCGCACAGCAGCGCTGGCAGCACCTGTTTGCACGGATGTTCGACGGCACCACGCCGCCGGCGATGGCCATCGACATCCACGATTTCGGCGCGACGCCGGGGGTGGTGCGCTTGCGTCTGGAACAGGGTTTCGAGGAGATCGGCCATGACTGACAGCGCAGCGCTGCTCAACAAACACAGCTTCGTCGAACTCGGCGCGCGGCAACGGGCGAAAGCCTTGCTCGACGCCGGGACCTTTCGCGAACTGCTCGATCCGTTTCAACGGGTGATGTCGCCATGGCTTGAACGCCAGGGCGTGGTGCCGCAGGCCGACGACGGCGTGGTGATCGCCAAGGGCAGTCTCGACGGTTTGCCGGTGGTGATCGCCGCGATTGAAGGCGCTTTTCAGGGTGGCAGCCTTGGCGAAGTCGGCGGGGCGAAGATCGCCGGTGCGCTGGAACTGGCCGCCGAGGACAACCGCAACGGCATCCCGACCCGCGCGGTGTTACTGCTGGAAACCGGTGGCGTGCGTTTGCAGGAAGCCAACCTCGGGCTGGCGGCGATTGCCGATATTCATGCGGCGATCGTCGATTTGCAGCAATACCAGCCGGTGGTCGGTGTGGTCGCCGGCAGTGTCGGTTGCTTTGGCGGCATGTCGATTGCTGCGGCGCTGTGCAGTTATTTGCTGGTAACCCAGGAAGCACGCCTCGGCCTGAACGGTCCGCAAGTGATCGAGCAGGAAGCAGGGATCGAAGAATACGATTCCCGTGACCGGCCATTCATCTGGAGCCTGACCGGCGGCGAACAGCGCTTCAACAGCGGTCTGGTGGATCGTTATGTCGGCGATGACGTGGCGCAGATTCGTCAGCAGGTCGGCGAACTGCTCCAGCAAGGCTTGCCGGCGCAGCCGCGCAGTCAACGCGCCGAATGGTTTCTGCAACGCCTCGGCAGTTTGAACACTGACCGGCAAATCGAACCGGCGGTGGTTCGCGATCTGTATCAAGGAGAGCGCTCATGAATAGTTATTCACTGCGCGGTTTGCGCTGGTTCAACGCGCTCAGCGCTGGCGCCAGTGTCGTCGAAGGTTTGCCGCCCTCATTGAAGGTGGCTGATGCTGAGCTCGGGCGATTCATCGCTGTGGTCGCAGACCCGGACAATCGTTTTCCCCGCGCCCGAAACGGTGAGGTCGGTTTGCTCGAAGGCTGGGGTCTGGCGAAGGCTGTGGATGAAGCGATCAGTGCCGACCGCGACAGCGCACAGAAGCGCCCGATCATCGCCATCGTCGATGTACCGAGCCAAGCCTATGGTCGGCGCGAAGAGGCCCTCGGCATTCATCAGGCGCTGGCCGGCGCGGCGGACAGTTATGCCCGTGCCCGGTTGGCTGGGCATCCGGTGATTGCGCTGTTGGTGGGCAAGGCGATGTCCGGGGCGTTTCTGGCGCATGGTTATCAGGCCAATCGCATCATTGCCCTGCGCGACCCCGGTGTGATGGTGCATGCGATGGGCAAGGCTTCGGCGGCGCGGGTGACGTTGCGCAGCGTTGAGGAACTGGAAGCGCTGGCCGCCAGCGTGCCGCCGATGGCTTACGACATCGACAGCTACGCCAGCCTCGGTCTGCTCTGGGAAACCCTTTCGGTGCAGCAGATCGAACAGCCGACGGCGGAAGATCTGGCACGGGTGGTCGAGTGCCTGAAGCAAGCGATCAGCGATGTCAACAGTACCGATTTGAAAGGGCGCCTTGGCGCGAACAATCGTGCTGCTTCAAGCCATGTTCGCGAACTGCTGAGGGCGCAGTGGTGAACAGGTTTCTGGCCCACGACCTGCTCTGGGGAATGACGCCTGCGCAGTTGCCGGCAGATGCGCCGCACTGGGCCGTCGAGTCGCTAGCCGCCGGGCAACCGGTGGTGGTGCGGCGGGCGTTGAGCGCTGAAGGTTTTGTCGCCGTCGGTGTGCGTGGGGTTGCGCGTGAGCAGCGACTGGCGGCGTTCATGGCGGTTGACTCGGTTACGCGGCGGGTCAGTCCTGAAGCGTTGAGTCATGTTGATTGCCAACGTGATTTGCCGGTCATGCACGCGCTGAGGCAAGTGCGCCCGCTGCTCGACGATTGCGGTTGGGTCTGGGGTGTCAGCGGCAGTGTCGGGTTTGAATTGGCCAGCGGATTTGTTGCGATGCATGAGGCGAGCGATCTTGATTTGATTTTGCGTACGCCGCAGAGGATTACCCGTCATCAGGCAAGCGAACTGGCCGAGTTGCTTGATCAAGCTGTGTGCCGCATCGACTTGCAATTGCAGACGCCATTCGGCGCGGTCGCCTTGCGTGAATGGGCCAGCGGTTCGGCACGGGTGCTGCTGAAAAATGCACATCAGGCTGAATTGGTAGTTGATCCGTGGAACCCGCAGGAGCAGGCAGCGTGAGCAGTTTGCTGGCGTTTCCCGGTCAGGGCGCACAGCGCGCGGGCATGCTCCAGCGTTTGCCAGGGGAAACGCTGGCCGAGGCCAGTGATGTGCTCGGCGAGGACGTTTTGCTGCTCGATTCTGCCGAGGCGCTGCGCACAACAAGGGCGGTTCAACTGTGCCTGCTGATCGCTGGTGTTGCGGCATCGCGGCAGTTGCTTGCGGGCGGACTCAGCGTTGATTACGTCGCCGGCCTGTCCATCGGCGCATACCCCGCGGCGGTGGTGGCGGGGGCTTTGGGTTTCAGCGATGCGCTGCATCTGGTCAGCCTGCGCGGTGAACTGATGCAGCAAGCTTATCCACAGGGGTACGGCATGACCGCCATCATCGGCTTGCAGTTGTCCACCGTCGAAACGCTGCTGGCCCAGGTGCACAGCGAAGAAACACCGGTGTATCTGGCGAATATCAACGCCGATAACCAAGTGGTGATCGCCGGCAGCGACCCGGCCATGCAAACGGTAGCGGAGCTGGCGCGCAGCCGTGGCGCCGGACTGGCGAAACGTCTGGCCGTGAGCGTGCCATCGCACTGCCCGCTGCTGGAAAAACCGGCGCAGGCCCTTGCGGAAGCCTTCGCCAAGGTCGAACTGAAAACCCCACGGATTGCCTATCTCAGTGGTAGCCGTGGTCGCCCTGTGACCAAAGTAGAAGCGCTGCGCGACGACCTCGCCTGCAACATGTGCCGCGTGGTGGATTGGCGCGGCACCGTGCAAAGCGCCTACGAGCGCGGCGTGCGTTTACACATCGAACTGCCGCCCGGTGCGGTGCTGACCGGGCTGGCGCGCCGGGTGTTCGAGCAGGGCACCGTCACTGCCTTCGACAGTGCCCGCCTCGATACCTTGCAAGCGCTGTTGCGAGAGGACGGTGGCCGCCAACTCTAAAACCGCCGACTCAAGCTTCGAACAACAAAAACAACATTCGACGATGCACATTGAGGACTACAACAATGATTATTTACGGTGTGGCGTTTCTCGCCTTTTGTACGCTGGTGGGTATCTGGGTCGGTGAATTGCTCGGCAAGCTGATCGGCGTGCCGGCCAATGTCGGCGGCGTCGGTATTGCGATGCTGCTGTTGATCGGCCTGGGCAGCTACCTCTACAAGAGCGGCTGGCTCAAGGGCAAGACCGAGCAGGGCGTCGAGTTCTGGAGCGCGATCTACATCCCTATCGTCGTGGCCATGGCGGCGCAGCAGAACGTCTACGGCGCACTGAAGGGCGGGCCGATGGCGATTCTCGCCGGTACCCTCGCCGTAGTAATCGCTTTTGCCTTGGTGCCGGTGCTGACACGCATGGGCAACAAGCAAGAGACGCCGATTGCTCCTGCCAAGACTGCGGGGTAATCGCCATGTACGAATCAATGATGAAAGTGATCACCGGCTACGGGTTGATCAGCGGCTTTTTGATTGTCGGCCTGACCATGTGGGTGTCCTACTGGATGTCCAACACGTTCACCAAGGGTCGTTTGCACGGTTCGGCGATCGCCATTCTGCTCGGGCTGGTGCTGTCGTATGTCGGCGGTGCGCTGACCGGTGGGCAAAAGGGTGTGGTGGATATTCCGCTGCTGTCCGGCATCGGTCTGCTGGGGGGCGCAATGCTGCGGGATTTTGCGATTGTCGCCACAGCATTCGGGGTCAGTGTCGATGAGCTCAAGCGCGCCGGATTTGTCGGTGTGCTGGCGTTGTTCGTGGGCGTGGGCACTTCGTTCGTGGCCGGGGTCGGCGTGGCGATGGCGTTCGGTTACACCGATGCGATCAGCCTGACCACCATTGGCGCAGGCGCCGTGACTTACATCGTCGGCCCGGTGACCGGCGCGGCGATCGGCGCCAGTTCCGAAGTCATGGCACTGTCGATTGCGGCGGGCTTGATAAAGGCGATTCTGGTAATGGTGATGACACCCTTCGTGGCACCGATGATCGGCCTGAACAATCCGCGCAGTGCGGTGATCTTCGGCGGCTTGATGGGTACCTCCAGCGGTGTGGCCGGCGGGCTGGCGGCGACTGACCCGAAACTGGTGCCTTATGGGTGCCTGACGGCGGCGTTCTATACAGCGCTTGGGTGTCTGCTCGGACCTTCGCTATTGTTTCTGGCGATGCGCGGGTTGATGGGCTGACGCTTTCGCGAGCAGGCTCGCTCCCACAGTTGGAATGCATTTCCCTGTGGGAGCGAGCC
>NZ_JABWQS010000118.1:0-252 GCF_014268545.1 Pseudomonas sp. SWRI81 | reverse complement strand
CAGCCCATAGGCCGCGACAGCGGCAAACATCGGCACCATCGGCAGGATGTAATAAGCGCGCTTGAAGTGCGGCACCGACAGGCCAAGTAGAATCATCAAGCCGCACGCGCCGAGCCGCACGACCATATGCACGTCTTCATCGGTCCGTCGCAACGCCCATCGGTGGCGCAGCGCGAACAAAGTCGCCAGGGCCAGCGGCACCACGGGGAAGTAACGGTACAAACTCAACTGGAAGTAGAAATAGAACGGCTC
>NZ_JABWQS010000117.1:0-252 GCF_014268545.1 Pseudomonas sp. SWRI81 | reverse complement strand
GGAATAGCTCAGTTGGTAGAGCACGACCTTGCCAAGGTCGGGGTCGCGAGTTCGAGTCTCGTTTCCCGCTCCAATTTTAAACAGCACTGCTTTCGGGCGGGGCTGAGTGAAACCAGAACCCACTCTTCGGAGGCGGATCTGGACACCGAAACACACACCATGTGTTCCGGGTAGCGTGTCCCCTTCGTCTAGTGGCCTAGGACACCGCCCTTTCACGGCGGTAACAGGGGTTCGAGTCCCCTAGGGGACGCC
>NZ_JABWQS010000116.1:0-256 GCF_014268545.1 Pseudomonas sp. SWRI81 | reverse complement strand
ATGACTGGGGTGAAGTCGTAACAAGGTAGCCGTAGGGGAACCTGCGGCTGGATCACCTCCTTAATCGACGACATCAGCTGCTCCATGAGCTCCCACACGAATTGCTTGATTCATTGAAGAAGACGATAGAAGCAGCTTTAAGCTCCAAGCTGATAGCTCTGAGCTAACAGTTACAAGCTCGAAATTGGGTCTGTAGCTCAGTTGGTTAGAGCGCACCCCTGATAAGGGTGAGGTCGGCAGTTCGAATCTGCCCAGA
>NZ_JABWQS010000115.1:0-257 GCF_014268545.1 Pseudomonas sp. SWRI81 | reverse complement strand
GCCATCGACTTCATATTATTGCCGCTGCCAATCATAACGAAACGGCCGCTGGCGATCTGGCGGAACAGGTTATACACGTTGCCGCGGTTGCCTTCGCCGAACACCACCGTCGGACGGATGATGGTCAATTTATTTGCGGCGTCTGCCTTGCGCCAGGCCTCATAAACATATTCCGCCTCGAGCTTGGACTTGCCGTAATGGTTGAAAGGTTCGAAACGCCCTTCTTCGCCGGTTTCCTGCTTGACGAACCCGTAAAC
>NZ_JABWQS010000114.1:0-270 GCF_014268545.1 Pseudomonas sp. SWRI81 | reverse complement strand
GATTTGTACGGCTCGCCGATCGGCTTCAGTGCGGAACGCACCACTTCGCCCGTTTCCGGCATCTTACGCACCGGCGAAGCCAGCGAGTAAACCACCAGGTCAACCTGACCCAGGTCTTTCTTGATCAGATCGATAACGGTCTGACGGCACTCGTTGGAAAATGCGTCGCCGTTGATGCTTTTCGCGTACAGGCCTTCTTCTTTAGCTGCCTTGTCGAAACCGGCGGAGTTGTACCAACCGGCGGAACCGGTTTTGCCTTCGCTGCCAGGC
>NZ_JABWQS010000113.1:0-301 GCF_014268545.1 Pseudomonas sp. SWRI81 | reverse complement strand
ATCGCGAAGACACCGATTACTACAGCCATGCCGGCGCGTTGTTTCGGTTGATGAGCGACGAGCAGAAGGCCTTGTTGATCAGTAACATCGCCGGTGCGATGGCGGGCGTTTCAAGCGATGTTGTCGACCGTCAGTTGCAGCATTTCTACAAGGCCGACCCGGCGTATGGCAACGCGATTGCACAGGCTTTGAGGGTGCCGCTGGACTGAACCCACTGCATAACCCTGTGGGAGCGAGCCTGCTCGCGAAGGCGGCGACACATTCAACAACCCTGTCGCCTGACCCAGCGCTTTCTCGAGCA
>NZ_JABWQS010000112.1:0-317 GCF_014268545.1 Pseudomonas sp. SWRI81 | reverse complement strand
CTCAAGGACGACAGGATCACCGTCACCTTCACTGGCGCAGCCGGCACACCCGCCGGCGGCTCGCACACCACCGCGCCATGGACGGTGACCGCGCTCGGACCGCAGCACATACCGCTGCATGTGCCGGTGATCGCCTTCAACCTCGGCAAAACGGTGGAGATAACCTACATCGTGACCCGAGACAGTAAACCGTCACCGCCGTCGCAAGCGCTGACGCTGGTGGTGCTGCGGCTGGATGATCGTTACCTGGACAAACCGCTGATTCTGCAAGCGTCGGACGGCGGCGAAGGACGAGAGCTGGACGTCACGCTACTGAC
>NZ_JABWQS010000111.1:0-326 GCF_014268545.1 Pseudomonas sp. SWRI81 | reverse complement strand
GTTCAGTCGGTTAGAATACCGGCCTGTCACGCCGGGGGTCGCGGGTTCGAGTCCCGTCCGCTGCGCCATATTCGGTAACCTGGAACACTGAACGCCAGGTCACCACGGAAAAACCCGCCAAGGCGGGTTTTTTTCTGCCTCAAGGTTGTATCCGCGGGACGTGTTGTTTCACTTTTTTCGGATTTAATTGAAAAAAAATTCAATTAAATCAACACATTACGAAAACTTGTGGCATAATGCGCCCCGTAACGAAGCGAAGGGTGATTAGCTCAGCTGGGAGAGCGTCTGCCTTACAAGCAGAATGTCGGCGGTTCGATCCCGTCATC
>NZ_JABWQS010000110.1:0-328 GCF_014268545.1 Pseudomonas sp. SWRI81 | reverse complement strand
ATGGTGGAGCCAAGCGGGATCGAACCGCTGACCTCCTGCGTGCAAGGCAGGCGCTCTCCCAGCTGAGCTATGGCCCCGTATTTCTACAGGCGTTTCCCACACAAAATTGGTGGGTCTGGGCAGATTCGAACTGCCGACCTCACCCTTATCAGGGGTGCGCTCTAACCAACTGAGCTACAGACCCAATTTCGGGCTGCTTCTATCGTCTTCTTCAATGAATCAAGCAATTCGTGTGGGAGCTCATGGAGCAACTGATGTCGTCGATTAAGGAGGTGATCCAGCCGCAGGTTCCCCTACGGCTACCTTGTTACGACTTCACCCCAGTCAT